>CAYXKI010000060.1:3065-9083 GCA_964465095.1 uncultured Ruminococcus sp. | reverse complement strand
TAACCATAAGTGTCAAAACGTTGACGAGTACGGAAGTGTACTGCATCAGTTCTGAAAACGTGATGTAATGATCTGTCATAATACCACCTCCCATCCATCTAAAAAGATGTGTGGGAGCATAGAAGCGAACCGCCTTGGCTTGCCCTTTCTGGAATAGTATAACACACCCTGCGAAAAATGTCAAGAAAATCCACTTGACAAACCTCACAAGGTGTGCTATACTTTATGTAGTGAAAGGGCAAAGACCGTTAGACGGTTCTGCTCCCACAACAAAACAAAAACGGAAATTGACCGCCTGGCTGTTTGAGAGAGACCGGGCGGTTACTTTTTGTGGTTATTAAAGAAAACCATAACCATAAGTGTCAAAACGTTGACGAGTACGGAAGTGTACTGCATCAGTTCTGAAAACGTGATGTAATGATCTGTCATAATACCACCTCCCATCCATCTAAAAAGATGTGTGGGAGCATAGAAGCGAACCGCCTTGGCTTGCCCTTTCTGGTACAGTATAGCACATCTGGCGAAAATTGTCAAGAAACGTGTTTCCACGCTACCCCAAAAAAATATTTCCCCACACGCAGAAAAAATTCTTTTTCGAGATAAAATTTTTCAAGTTTCTGGGAAATCGGACTTAAATCACGGAACTATGACATTAATTCCCACAAATTGCCATGAAAAAAGAGCGTAGCTGCGGTATTTTTCCACGTCGAGTAAAAAGTGCACAAAGAATCGATATTTTTGTTGTAAAAAAGGTAAAATCGGTACAAACGGTATTGACAACGTGTTTGAAATGTGTTATAATGAATATGCAAACACGGGAGAGAGCGTTGAAAAGTCTCCCGGAGAAATTGGACGCCGGGGCGGAGATGCCGGCTTGATCCGAGCCCTCGTCCGAATGTACGAATGTTTTGAAAATGAATGAAGAAAGAAAGGTTGATTTCTTATGAAAACTCCAAGCGCTATGTTTAACGATGTTATGAAGAAAAAGAACAAAAAGAACCGCAAGGGCTTCTCTCTGGTTGAGTTGATCGTGGTTCTGGTTATTATGGCAATCCTGGCTGCTGCTTTGATTCCGACACTGGTTGGCTATATCAAGCAGACTCGTCAGTCTAATGTAAAGGATGAGGCAGCTTCTTGCGTAAAGGCTGCACAGACGATTATTTCTTCCGCTTATGCAAGTTCAGATGGTAAATATTACAGCCAACTTACTAACGCAACTATTGATGTGACTTTTTCTGGCAGTGGGACTGAGACTGTAACTGGTAGCGGAGCTGATTTGATTAAAGAGGCTACGGCTTTAGCAGAAGTGCCTGGAACGTTGACAAAGGTAACGTATAGTATGGATACTTTGACAATTACGGATTTACATTATACCAGTAAAGATGGTAAAACAAAGGTAGAGTACAAAGATGGCTATACGGTTGTATCTGATTTTTCTGATTAATAAAACTTAATACCCAACCAAATGCAAAGCATTCAGCACTTATGGGTGCTGGGTGCTTTGTTCGCTATGAGTTTCCCTTTTTCCGAAAGGGAGGTGGCAGACTATGAAGCAGAAAAACAGAAACCGTGGGGGCTTTTCCCTGCTTGAACTGATTGTGGTGCTGGTGATTCTGGCGGTGCTTTCTGCCGCCCTTGTGCCTACCATGATCGGGTACATCAAGCAAACCAGAGAACGGGACGCAAGGGATGGGGCTGCCGCTTGTGTCAAGGCGGCACAGACCATCGTTTCCGCCGCCTATGCCGACCCCAATGGAAAGTATTATGGGGAAAACACCCTTGACTTTAAGGAAAACGGAGACTTTGCACTTCCCTCTGGAAATGACACGTTTTATCAGGAAATTTTGTATCTTTCCGAACAGAACGGCACAGTTTCCGGTGTTGCGGTTGACTCGGAGGTTCGTATCACTGCCCTGACCTATACCACAAAACGGAACGGGATTACGGCAGAATACGACGGTTCGACTTATACGATTGTCGGGAAAAGCGAGGGAACAACGTGACCTTTTCGAGAGATTTCGCTCCGGCTGAAATCTCTCTTACATAATTGAGACGATACCTTAAAAATACAGCATAGGAGTGTGAAAAGATGCCAAAATACAAATATCGTGCCACGAATCTTGCAGGAAAAAGTATCCGTGGTACAATGGTAGCAAGTGACCCGGAAGCGTTATTGAACGAACTCAAGAAACAGGACTTGTTTCTTCTGGACTACACCCAGACCACACGGACATCTTTCGGCTCGAAATTGAAATCGGCGGAACTTACGGACTTTTGCCGACAGCTTGGCAGTTTGTTGGAAGCCGGCGTTTCGGTGATTCAGGCGTTTAATATTATCTCCAACCGGGACAGCATTTCCAAATTTGCGAAAAAGTGCTTTTCTGAGGTGACCACCGACCTGAAACACGGCAAGGCGTTGTCGGATGCCATGGCAGATCAAGGGGGCGTGTTCCCGGAACTTCTGATTAGTATGGTGCGTGCCGGCGAGGCAAGCGGTAAAATCGGCGAGACCTTTATGAACATGGGGCAGCACTTTCAGAAGCAACAGCGAATCAAATCCCAAGTCAAGGGGGCACTTGCCTATCCTTGCGTTCTGGTTTGCCTTTTGATTGCGGTCATTATTGTTATGTTTGCCTTTATTATCCCCATGTTCGGGGAGATGTTCGAGAATCAGGAACTCCCCATTACCACGAAAATCATGATGGGCATGAGTGACTTTTTAACCACACGGTGGTATGTGGTGATTCTTGTGGTTGCGGCACTTGTGGTCGTTGTGATTATGCTGATGCGAAACAAAGCAAGTCGCTATGTAATCGACAAGATGGTCATCCGCATTCCCAAAATCGGCAAGCTTGTCAAAATCGTCTACACCGCAAGCTTTTCCAGAACTCTTGCTTCTCTGTATACCAGTGGTTTGTCGATTCTGAATGCCTTGCAGATTTCCAGAGACACGGTGAACAACAGCTATTTGCGGTCGCAGTTTGAGGAATGCATTAAAAATATCCGGATCGGAAACCCTTTGTCTGAGTCCATTCGTGCTATGGATGGTTTTGACAGCAAGCTTTCTGACACGGTAAAAGTCGGCGAGGAAACCGGTAAACTGGATGCGATGCTGATCTCCACTGCGGACGATTATGAGTATGAATCCAGTGCAGCCATTAAGTCTATGACCTCCATCATTGAACCGGTGATGATTTGCCTTTTGGGTATCATTGTTGCGGTGGTTATGGTTTCCGTCCTTGTACCGATGTATTCCATGTATGGAAATATCGACGAAAATACAGAAGCATTCAAAGCACTACTACCTCAAGTAATAAACTGGATAAGGAGATGACGAAATGGGCAAGGAGAGAACAGTACACGTCTATATTAACAATAGTAAAGTACAGGTGATGATTGGTTCTTGTGTCAAGAACCGGATTCAGGTGGAACAGGTTTACGAAGAACCACTGGAAGAGGGATGCATTTTAAACGGTGTGATTATGAACAGCTTTTCCCTGCAAACGGTGCTGACCCAGATGTGGGATACTTATAAAATCTCCGCAAAGTCGGTACAGCTTGTAGTAAATGGCAGTTCCATTACCGTAAAGCCCATGCGGATTCCCCAGACCGCTGCGAAGAATGTGCCGGGGCTGATTAAGTCCGAGTTCCGGGACATGGAGAACATTCAGAATATGCTTGTGGATTATTCCATTATCAAGCCCAAAAACGAGGACGGTTCTTGCAGCATTCTTGCGGTACTCTCTACCAAGGAGTTTGTGACAAGTTATATTGAGTTGTTCCGGGAGGCAAAAATTGAGTTGTCGGTAATTGATCTGGTACAGAACTGTCTGATTAAAATTGGCACGAGGTTGAGTTCCTTACAGAATAAGACTTTTGCGATTCTGACGCTGGACAAAACAACGCTGATGCAGAGTTTGTTTTCCAACAACGATTTTCTGATGACAAGACGCAGCCGCATTCTGGCAGAGCCAAGTGACCCCGGTTTTGAGCGGGAGATTGGGCAGAATATCAACAGTCTGATTCAATTTAACAAGTCAGAGCAGACCGGTTCGGATATTACCCATATGTATCTCTGTGGTTTTCCGGCAGAAACGGCGACATTGTTCCCCAAATATTCCGAGAATTTCGGGATTCAGGTCAGGGCGTTCCCGGACTATCTCCCTACGGAACTTACCATGCCGGAGGGAAAGAATCCGGCAGATTTTGTCGTACTTCTGGGAAGTATGATCCGGCATTCTGAGTAAATGCAATAAGAAGGGAAGCACATTATGGCGAAAGCACCGAAAAAAGATTTAAACTTATATGCGTTGATGATTACGCCGAAAAAGAACACCATGAAAAAAGGCGTGCTTTTTGCGGTGATTGGAATCGCAGCGGTGGTACTTCTTGGAGGAAGTTATGCCGGGATTAAAATTTATGCAGTACAACAAGAGGGCAAGGTCTCAGAGTTAGAGGAAAAGGCGAACGATCCGGTACTTCTGGAGAAGATTGCCAACGCCAATGCCGTTGCTGCGGACATTGCGACCTTGCGGACTGCCGGGGATGCCTATTCTACGGTCCGGCAGGAGATTATTCAATCCCAAGGATATTGTGATAATTTCTCTGAGGAACTCGTGGAGGAGATTTTAAGTTGCGAGACATATGTTGCCTCCGATGCAACGGTACGGGTTTCTACGGTGACGGGGCTGTCCTGTGACGGTTCAACTTTGTCCATTTCCGCCGAGTCCGCAGACAGCCAGTATGTCTCGATTTTTGTCAAGAACCTGAGCCAGCTTGGGATTTTTTCCGACATTTCCTATACCGGCTATAGCAAATCCTCCGAGGTGTACACCTATACGGTATCGGCTGTTTTTGTAAGCCATACCTATACAGAAGATGAGGACGGAACGGTAACGGAGGTGACACCATGACCACAGAGATAACGAGAAAGCAAGCGATTCTTCTTGGGGTGTTGGGTGTCCTGCTGGTGGTTGTACTTTTCGTACAGCTTTTGATTCGCCCGACTCTATCGACAATTTCCGAGACAAAGGAACAGATTGAGACACTCAACGATCAATACCAGACACTGCTTCAACAGAGTGAGAGTTACGATCAGAACATCGCTTCTTTGCAGGGCTGGGAGGAGAAAAACGAGGTGGAGACAGCACGGTTGTTTCCGTTGTGCGATACAGACAGAATCGACCGGTTTCTTACTTTTGTCATGAACGAGTGTGGCGTAGGAGTAAACAGCTTGTCCATTGGCGGTGTGGTGGAGTATTACATTGACGGTGAGGGCAACCTCATTACCGCAGACCCCAATTCCGTGGACACTTCCGCCAGCGATTCTGAGGAGGGCGGTTCTTCTTATACTGCCACCGGAGAATATCGTTGCGATTTCACCTATTCTATGGAGGGCAACTATGAGGATATGCTTCAGATGTTGAACTTTGTCAATCGGGTGCAGTTCCTTGGAATTTCCAGCTTTTCCTTTAATAGTATCGAAGCACCAGCAACTGCGGAGGAACTGGAAAATGGTACAGAGGAAGAAGATGACAATCAGGTGGACGATTGGTATAGTTTTACCATGACCATTACCGCATATATGTATAAGAGTCCTCTCCAGACAGAACAAGCGGAGGAAGAGGACACAGAAGAGGCAGAGACAGAAACGGCTGAGGAAGAGTCTCAGGCGTAAGCATAGAGAAAGGCTGGGAGATGCAACATGAAAAAGAACAGCCAGTGCCGGAAGGGAACTGCGATTCTCTGGGCAGTGCTTGTAATGCTGATGATTTCTCTGTTGACTGCCGGCATTATCTTTATCAGCAGAGTGTACTATCTGCGAGAGCAAAATGAAAATTATAAGTATCAGGCAAGGCTTTATGCAGAATCTGCAATTGAGTTGATTTCCGGGGAGATTGAAACAAATGGTGATACGAGCAATTTTGTGAGCAGCACCAATTCGACGCAGACAGTGACAATTACATTTCCGGATGCACCAAATTGGACTTGTATCGTGACCGTGAATCATTCTGTTGT
>CAYXKI010000060.1:0-2965 GCA_964465095.1 uncultured Ruminococcus sp. | reverse complement strand
AATTCCGGGAAGATTTATCTTACCGCAAAGGTCACAAGAAATGTTCCAAACAGCACCAAAACATTGGAATTGTCTGAGGTCTGTGCAAGAATGACTTATGATAAAACTGTTGGTACTAATGGTGCATGGATATTTGACGGATATTATAATCTATAGGCGTAAAAGCGTGGCATAGGAGGTGTGTATCGGATGAAAAGCTGTCAGAAAAACCGAAAGGGTATGACTGTGGTAGAGGTAATTGTTGCATTTGTTTTGATTTCAATGTCTTTTGCCATTGGCATGGCGGGAATTGCTTGCGGTGCGCATTTTATCAATGCTGGCGCAAAACTCAAGAAAGAGAACCGGCAAGATGCAGCGGTTGCAATGACAAATACTTCTACGAGTGTAGTAATCAGCGTGAGTACGAGTGGAACAACCTATACACTTCCTGCAACAAAGTATTCCTCCGATGCGTTTGAAGAATATAGATATGCAGGATCTGGAACATCGTCCGGAGTGTCACCTGATACGACATAAGGGGTGAGGCGGATGAAAAAGAGAAATGCAAATCGAAAAGGCTTTACCTTGGCGGAAGAACTTGTTACCATCATTCTGGTTGGCATTCTGATTGTATCTGCTTCCGGAATTATGCTAAGTGCATTGCGGATTTTTTGTCGGAATGTGATTACCCTGACTGCACAAGAAAAAGGCTTGGCAGTGATGGAACAGCTAGAAGAAAATTTAAACTATGCAAAAACTATTGGCACTAGCGAGCCGACAGGAGGCACCTATCCCTATTGGATTGGCTTGTCAGTGGGGGATGGCTCAATTGCGACCGGGGATTCAACTACAACGCATGGTCTTTTGAAAAAAACAAGTTTGAAATATTCTGAAAGCGGAAGTTCGAAACAGAATGAAAATGTTATATGTAAACTTGGAACATATGATGCGATTATTGATATTAAGGGGAGTGGCAGAACTTGCTCGGATGGGAAACATCCGTGTGTAGAGGTTTCTTTGCAGATTCAGCGATATGGTACAACGTATTATTCCGAAAAGCGTACAGTGGAATTGAAAAATTATGAGTCTGCTGATACGATAAGTTCATTCACTTATAAGAGTGATAGTGATACAGATAAGACGTTGTATATAGAATTTTTAGAATAATAAAGGCAACACCGCACACTTTTGTTGTGCGGTATTGCCATAGATATAGGAAAGGTGAGAACATTGCAGAATTTACCGATTGGTGAAGTCTTGAAAGAGTACGGCTACATAACCCAGGAGCAAATTGATCAGGCGCTGCAATATCAAAAGTCCCAGGCTGGGAAAAAGATGCGCTTTGGTGAATTGCTTCAGGAAATGGGCTTCGTGACGGAGTCACAGGTTTTACAGGCTTTGGGAAAAAAGCTGGATTTACAGCTTGTCAATCTGGAGGAGTACGAGGTAAGCGTTGACACGGTTGCCAAAGTGCCAAAGCAGATTGCGGAGAAGTATAACGTTATTCCGATTTCAGAACTAAATGGCAGATTGCAACTTGTCATGTCTGACCCCTTGAACTTTTACGCCCAGGAGGATATTCGTCAGATTGTGGATATGCCTTTGGAAGTGCTTCTCTGTGAAGAACCCAAGGTGCGGAAAGCCATTGAATATTACTATGCGGAAATCAGCACAAAGCAGGCTGCAAAGAATGCGAACATCTCCGCAGAGGACATCGAAGTTCCACAGTTGACCGCAGACGACGCAGACGATGATGTGCCCATTATCAAGCTGATTAACTCCCTTTTGGTGCGTGGATTCAGTACCAATGCCAGCGATATTCACATTGAGCCTTTTAAGGATTTCACCCAGGTTCGTATGCGTATTGATGGACAGATGGTGCAATATCTGACACTGGAAAAGGCGTTGCACAACTCCATTGTTGCTCGTATCAAAATCATGAGCAACCTGAACATTGCCGAAAAGCGTGTACCACAGGACGGTAACTTCCACGCCGTACTGGAGGGAATTGATATCAGTATGCGTATCTCTGTCCTCCCCACAACCCAAGGGGAAAAGGTAGTAATGCGTTATCTGGTATCCGATACCAAGATCGACCACGCCGGACGCTTTGGTATGAATGAACACTCCTATAATATGCTGATGAAAATGATGTCAGCCCCCAATGGGATTATTTATATTACCGGACCGACCGGTTCCGGTAAAACCACAACCCTTTACATGGTATTGCAACATCTTGCTCAGCGACCGGTAAACATTTCGACCATTGAAGACCCGGTGGAGAAAGATTTGCCGGGAATTACCCAGACTTCCGTCAATGTTGTTGCCGGAATGACCTTTGCGGTGGGCTTGCGTGCACTGTTGCGACAAGACCCGGATATTATCATGATCGGTGAGACCCGTGACGCAGAAACCGCAGAAATTTCCGTCCGTTCGGCAATTACCGGACACTTGGTTGTATCTACGTTGCATACCAACGATGCGATTTCCTCTATTGTCCGTCTGGCAGATATGGGCGTTGCACCGTATCTGATTTCCAACTCGGTGGTGGGAATCGTGGCACAGCGTCTGGTGCGTAAGGTCTGCCAGTTCTGTAAATATGAAACCCCTGCAACCCCGGAAGATATCGCCGTAGTAGGGGAGGATATTCCCATGATTACAAGAGGAAAAGGTTGCAAAGTCTGCAACAATACCGGCTATAAAGGGCGTATCGCCATCCACGAGATGGTGTACATCGACAAAACCTTGAAACGTATGATCGCCCGTAGTGCAGACAGCCAGGAAATGACCCAATATGCCCGGGAACATCAGGGCATGAAGAACCTGATGGACAGCGTTATCGAACTTGTCAAAGAGGGCGTAACAACACCGGAAGAAGCAATGAAAATTGCGTATTATTCCGACTAAATTCATAATGGCAATGTATTTTTAAGGCGACACCGCACAAAGATTGTGCGGCAGATGCGCCGTCAGATTTTTTGTCAGA
>CAYXKI010000059.1:0-9093 GCA_964465095.1 uncultured Ruminococcus sp. | reverse complement strand
ACGAAAAATCTTACTGCGTATCTGTACAACAATCTTTGTGCGGTGTTGCCTTAAATTCCCGTTGCACCCAATTTTCATCCCCCAAAATTGCTCTGCCAACTCCGATAACATCAGCTTTTCCTGCTTTAAGAAGCGATTCTGCTTGTGCAAGTTTTGTAATTCCACCTGTCAGAATCACAGGAATTGATACTTCTTTGCGAATCGCTTCTGTGAGTTCGGAATAGTACCCCGGTTCTTTTTTCCCATTTACTGTATAACCATTCAGTCCCCCAGAAATATCAAGAGCATCAATTCCTGCCTTTTCAAATAGTTTTGCTGCGATCACTGCATCTTGCAGCGTACTTCCATTTGCAAAATGTTTTGCTGCCTTATCAGAATCCGGGAGCATATTTCCGCCCTCTCGATAATCAACGGCACCCAATCTCAAAAAAATCGGATATTCTACGCCAACTGCTTCACGAATTTTCTCGATAATTTCCAGGTGAATGCGAATCCGATTTTCGATGCTACCACCATATTCATCCTTTCGGTGGTTTGTAGCAGGCGAGTAAAATTCATTCAACAAAAAGCCGTGGCATGAATGCAACTCAATTCCATCAAATCCTGCTGATTTTGCACGTACCGCAGCTTTAACAAAAGCGTCTTCGATTTGCAAGATTTCACTTTTTGTAATCTCACGACTAGACTTCCAGATATTTTCAATTTGGATCACAGAAGGAGCAACATTCTTTTCACTGTCACGTTTTGCGCCAACGTGGTTAAGCTGTGCAAAAACCTTCCCTCCATTTCTATGAATCACTTCTGTAAGCTTTTTCAGCCCTGCAATTTTATCATCATCCGCAATCGAGATCTGATGAGGCGTGCCTTTCCCGTTCTCTGTAACGTAAGCGTGTTCCATAATTATCAAAGAAAGGTTGCCGCCCTTGGAACGTTTCTCATAATAATCAAGGATTTTTTCTGTTACATAGCCATTATCGTCTGCGCTTTTTGTTGCAACGGGAGCAGAAATCACGCGATTTTTAAATGTGAAGTTCTTTATTTTTAATGCCTTAAAAATCTCAGCCATATTGATCATCCTTTCAGAAAAAAATATATTGCCATAAAAAGCAACTTTCTATAATTTCAGTATACATCTATTTTCTGAAAAGGTCAACACAAAAATATGATAACGTTATCAGAATATTATGATTCACCCCCGGAATTGCAACAAAAAGCAAGCACTTATTCGTTTATATTTCACGATTTTGCTTATTTCAGAAGTAAATTTAGACAACGTTATCATATGGCATAATTTTAGGCGACATCACACAAAGAGCCCTTGACAGCAAGGTTTATGTGATGTCGCCTTTATGAGAACAAGTTCTAAATTATTTTCCTAAGACAATGCCGATAACATTGTGGATACAATCTCTGAAGTAGACACCTCTCCAGATACACGATCTTCAATAACCACACAAAATGCAATTGGCAATGCTTCTTCGTCACAAAATCCAACCAAAAGCGAATTTTCTGTCTCTCCGTTATTGATTTGTGCAGTTCCGCTTTTTACACCAACAGAATAGCCAATCGAACTATATTTTTCCTGCCCATTCTGCAACATAATCTCCTTTAATTCGCTTGCTACTTCCCCAGAAAAAATCGTATCACCATACTTGGTTTTTGCTGTTTCTGTTGTCTTTCCGGTAACACCAGTAACATGATCAATCAGATAAGGATTTGTAACTACTCCTGTACCATTGGCAATTGCACTCTCCCACAACATCATCTGAAGTGGACTTGCTAGTGCATCGCTTTGTCCCATACAACTCCACATTGTATCAAAATCACTTGTGTCGCTTAGCTTTGTTGAAGCTGAAAATGATGTAATGCCGTCAAATTCTATTTTCTGTGCTTTTTCATCATTTACTGCAATTCCCATTCTGGAATAAGTTTCTATAATACGATCCAAAGGCATATCCTGTACCAACTGTGCAAAAAAAGGATTACAACTATTTTCAAACGCCTGTATGATATTCTCTGTCCCATGTCCACTAAGATCATGACATTTTATTTGTTGGCTATATTTTGTTGTATAAATGCCGTTGCAGCCATAGGACATTGACAACAATCCATCGTATCCAAAAGTTTCTAAGGCTGCTGCTGTTGTAGCGACCTTTTGCGTTGAACCGGGAGTGGTTTCGTAAAATGCTTTACAAATCAAGCTTCCCTCTTCCAAATCAGCAATATTCTCATAATTGTCCAAAATATTTACGCTAGGCTTGCTGACGCAAACAAGAATCTCCCCTGTTTTGTAATTGTATGCGATTGCTGTACCGTTTTTGCTGCCAAATGCATTATAAACCGTTTGATTTGCCTGATGATTCAAGGTGGAATAAATTGCTGCCTTTCCATCCTCCGTTGCACCAAAAATCAGACTGTAATTTTGCAATTTTTCTAAATTTTCCGATACCAACGTATTTGTCATCTGCCCACTATCGTCACCAATTACATTCCCGACATCAAGAAAATAAGAGGCATCATAGGTTTCTGTACTAGCATTGGGATCAAAAAGCACTTCCCCCTCATTGTCATAGACTTTTCCAATTGTAACATTATTAGAATGAGAAATATAAAATGAAGATTCACTTACAACTTTCCAGACTAAGATTCCCATTCCGATAAAGAACAGCACTAAAATCAGAATTGTCAAACGCTCTGCTCTACGGATGCTTTGTATACTCTTCATGCCATCACCGCCTTTTTCCGTTCTTTTCTTTGCCCTTTTGGCTCAGGTTTTCGGAAAACCGGAGATTGTCCAGCTTTTAACATTCCTGCTAAAATCCCACTGGTAATCATAGAACTACCACCTTGAGAAATAAACGGAATTGTAACACCGGTAAACGGAATCAAATTACAAGAGCCAAAAATATTTAGTCCCATTTGTACAATCATAACAGCAACAACGCCTAGAATCATTGTTGTATGAAAATAGCTTCTTGGCTTATTGATCATAGGAAGCAGAAGCATTCCCATTAGAATAAAAATTGCAAGTAGCGCCACCAAAAATCCCCACTCTTCACAAATTGTAGAAAAAACAATATCTGTATCTGATGCAAAGACCTTATATAATGTACCACAACCAGGACCTTTTCCGAACAAGCCTCCCTCTGCGATTGCAATCAATGCCTTACATTGCTGATAGCCATCCCCTTCCATCTGATCCCAGATATCAACAGAAAGACGGGCTTGTACATAGCCTGGTGCAAATTTCAAAGCAACAACAACTAGTATCGCACAAATTGCTGCAATACCGATAACGCTTTTTTTAGAAAATTTCGCCTTTGGATAACACAATCGACAAACCAATGCACAGCCATATGCGGCTGCGAAAGTTGGCAAGGAACCAAGGTCACGACACCACCACTGTAATCCTACAATTACAATAAAAATACCGGTCAGGATCATCAATTCCCGTGAAACATAAAAAAACAAAATTTTCTTCTTTTCATGTTGTTCCCGTATAGAAGTAGCACAAATCAATACAAAAACCGGCTTCATAAATTCAGATGGTTGGATACTAATGGAACCAATATTGATCCACATACTTCTACTTCCAGTAAGAAAAAGAATACTCAGGATCAATATGCCTAAAATCACATAGAGAAAGATTTTTTTTGATTGAATCCAAGCGTGATTTCTTGTCAATAAAAACCCAATCTGACACATAACCAATGCAGCAATACAGGTAATATAATGCTTTAATGCAAATCCTACCCCACCAAAACAAGATTGAAAAATCACGCTGCAATTGATGAGAAGCAATAGAAAAAAGTCAAGGGTATATGTCATCTGTTTATAGATAAATCGAAGCACACAGGTATATACAATATCCAGTCCAATTACTGCAACTGACAGAGGCAGCAAATCCCCAAATGAACTATAATTTCCTCGGAGTAAAATTGCCAACAGCATGATACAATGGGTAAAAAGGACGATTCCAGTACATTTCCCATAAGAAATCCCGTTTTTATACATTCCTCTACCGCTCCCTTCTCTGACGAATCACGACTTGCTTGCTTCCAAAGCAAATTTCATCCATGTCTTTTAATTTTACTTGCGTATGAATTTTTCGTCCATTAACAAATGTTCCAGACTTGGAGTCCAAATCCATTACACTCCAAATGCCATTTGACACATAAAGCACTGCGTGATAACGGGAAACACCCATATCTGGAAAGCGAATATCTGCTGCACCGTGCCGTCCAACCAGAATTTCATCTGCTTCCAGAGGAATTACTGTGCGATTTTCTCTATCATACAATGCCATATGGGCACTGACTTTATTCCAACGTCTTCGCTCGACTTCTTTCTCTTCTTTTGCCGTGCGGAAAAGAACCAAAATTGTGATTCCTACAAATAAAACGACAACAGCACTAATTAAGATGGAATATGCAGGAATTGTCTGCAAGTTTTTCATAATATTTTCAAGCATTATCGAAGCACCTCCATATCTTTATACTAATCCATTTTCTCGAAATGTGCAAGTCATAATTCAGACTTTTGTGCAAAATGACGAAAAACATTCCGTTTTTTCGGGAGAAACCCCGAATTTTCACTTTGAATTTTGTGGAAACTAAACAAAACTCATAAAAATACTTGCCATAAAACTAGAAGTATGTTATAATAATAGAAACAAGCAGCCTTGAGATGGAAAGAAAAAAATGATACGGCATAAAGTTGTATGACAGAAAATTCCTGTAGCACAATGCGTAAGAAGTATCATTTTGGATTTCTCATGGAGAGTATTACGCAGAATTGTGTGTAGTACAATACGGCTGTAAGAAGGAGGAACTACCATGAAAATTACCATTACCGCAAAAAAAATGCAAATTCCGCAGAACTTTACCGAGTATGCGGAGAAACGACTGAACTCCAAGCTTGACAAGTTTTTTGGCGAGGAAGCAGAAGCAAAGATTACTATGGCAAATCAGAAGAACCTGATTGTCATCGAGCTCACTGTTACCTATAACAATATGATCTACCGTGCAGAACAGTCTGCTGTTGATAAGGAAGATGCACTGGATGCCTCTGTAGACAAAATCATCCGCCAGATTCGTAAGAATAAGACGAGAGTCGAGAAGAAGCTGAAAGAAGCTGCCTTCGTGGATTATGGAGAGGATTCTCTAAACGAAAGCGAGCACGAAGTTGTTCGTCACAAGAAATTTGTGATGCATGCAATGGATCTGGATGAGGCAATCCTTCAGATGGATCTTATCGGGCACACTTTCTTTATGTTTACGAACGCAAATACCGGCGAGGTAAATGTTGTTTACAAACGTGCAGACGGTAAATATGCTGTTCTAGAGCCAATCTACGAGTAATTTTTCCCCACTTGTTCATATGGATGATAAGACGGATGCTGTATTTTTACAGTATCCGTTTTTTAATGCCGCTTTGAGACAACATCCTAAAGGCGACACCGCACAAAGAACATCTGGCGATTTTGCACGTCATCTGCTTGCATATTTTCCGTCATCTTGCACAAAAATCCTTTGACAGGCGACAGCCTGCCTGCACGATTTTTGCACAATCTGACAAAAAATCTGAGGTTGCATCTGACGCTGGGTCTTGTGCGGTGTTGCCTAAATTCTCTGTGCCAGTTTCTTACTGTACATATTGCGGAACTGCTCAAATTCTCCTGCGTCCAAAGCGTCACGAATTTTTTCCATTAGCGTATTGTAAAAATATAGATTATGCATTACCGCCAATCTGCCACCTAGCTGTTCATTTGCTTTAAACAAATGCCGTACATAAGCACGAGTATGATTCTTACATACCGGGCAATCGCACTGCGGATCAAGAGGTTGTGCATCTGTTTCATAGGCAGCGTTAGTAATATGAAGAATCCCGTCCCAAGTAAAAATTGTTCCATGACGAGCATTTCGACTTGGCATAACACAATCGAACATATCTACCCCACGATATACTGCTTCGATGATATTGGATGGTGTTCCCACCCCCATCAGATACCGTGGTTTTTCCTTTGGCATATGAGGTTCGACCTGTTCAATGATATGATACATTACTTCTGTTGGTTCGCCCACTGCCAGACCACCGATTGCATATCCATCCAAGTTCAGTTCGGCGATTTCCTGCATATGAGAAATACGCACTGCATCATAGGTTCCACCCTGATTGATTCCAAAAAGCAACTGCTGCGGATTCACAGTATTCTCTAAAGCATTCAATCGTTGCATCTCCGCTTGACAGCGTTTCAACCATCGTGTGGTTCTGGCGCAAGAATTTTTTACATATTCCAAAGGGGCAGGATTTTCGATGCACTCATCAAATGCCATAGCAATTGTAGAACCAAGATTAGACTGAATTTGCATACTCTCTTCCGGTCCCATAAAGATTCTTCTGCCATCTATATGTGATTGAAAATATACGCCTTCCTCTTTGATTCTTCTAAGCTTTGCAAGAGAAAAAACTTGAAATCCACCGCTATCTGTCAGAATGGGTTTCTCCCAATTCATAAACCGATGCAGTCCACCCATTTGTCGAATTACTTTGTCCCCTGGACGCAAATGTAGATGGTATGTATTACACAATTCCACCTGACATTTTAAATTCTTAAGGTCAATTGAGGAAATACCGCCCTTAATTGCAGCAGAAGTTCCTACGTTCATGAAGAATGGGGTCTGAATTGTACCATGCACCGTTTCAAAAACACCACGTCTTGCACATCCCTCTGTTTTTTGTATCGTAAATTTCATTTCAAATGATTCCTTTCTTTCATTCTGGTCGATGTTGCCACCAGTGCAGTCACCTCTGCTGCACCACAGGATTTTAAAAGTTCTGCACACCGATTCATTGTGCTTCCGGTTGTTAGCACATCATCACAAATAAAAATCCGGTAGCCGGTAAGATCATTTGCATATGCAGCAAACTGTTGCACATTTTCTTTTCGTTCCGCAGCAGACAGTGTGTGTTGTGCCTTAGCTGTACCACGATTGTAGAGCAAATCTCCTCGCAAAGGAATTTTTGTAACCCGAGACACTTCTTTTGCCAGAACCTGTGCCGGATTACAGCCACGTTTTCGTTGTTTTCTCTTTTCCATGGGAACAAAAGTGATCAGATCATACCGTAAAAATTCTTCTTCTTGCAAAATCCGCTTTCCAAGTTCTTGTCCGCAGTACCAACCAAAATGAAAACTTCTTCCGGATTTCATAGATAAGACACCGGACTTGCCGGCATCTGCATAGGATGTCAATACAAATGCATGATCATAAGATAACGATTTTCCGCACAGACAATTTTCTACCGGCTTACCGCAACCGACACAAAAACTATTCTGTTCTGCCTGAATTTCCATGCGACAGCTTTCACATAGAAAGGCATTCCATGGAATAAGCGTATGGCAGCAACAGCATCGGTTTGGAAAGCACAGGTCTAAAAGAAACAAACGAAGATTTCGCAGTGGTTGTTGCATGTTCAACCCCTTCTTTAAAGAATACACATCGCATCTCCAAAACTAAAGAAGCGATATTTTTGTTGTACAGCTTCCTTATAGGCAGCCATTGTTTTATCATATCCAAGGAATGCAGAGATCAACATAATCAGCGTACTCTCCGGCAAATGGAAATTCGTAATAAGCCCATCCAGAACTTTGAACTTGTATCCGGGATAAATAAAAATGTCAGTATAGCCATCCTCTGCTACCAATTTTCCTTGATGTGCTGTAGCAACTGCTTCTAGCGTTCGACAAGAAGTTGTGCCAACGGCAATCACCCGTCCCCCATTTGCTTTTGTCTGGGCAATCAGATCAACTGTTTCCTGTGGCAAGTGATAATGTTCACTATGCATCTTGTGTTCCAGCACATCATCCTCTTTCACCGGGCGAAACGTACCAAGACCTACGTGAAGCGTCACATATGCCTGCCGCACTCCTTTTTCCTCTAATTTTTGCAGCATTTCCTTTGTGAAATGTAGCCCGGCAGTAGGCGCTGCTGCTGAACCAAGTTCCTTTGAATATACCGTCTGATATCGTTCACGGTCTTTCAGTTTCTCGTGGATATAAGGAGGCAAAGGCATCTGCCCCACTTCTTCCAAGGCGGTATAGAAATTTCCCTCACATGTAAACTGTACCAGCCGATTTCCATCCGGCTTTACTTCTACAATTTCACCAATCAGCCTTCCACCGCCAAAAGAAAACTTCACACCGGGTTTTGCTTTTTTCCCAGGGCGGCAAATAATTTCCCAAAGCTTATCTCCTTTTTGTTCTAACAGCAAAAATTCGATAAACGTGCCGTTTTCGATTTTTTCTCCATATAACCTTGCCGGCAGAACTCTGGAGTCATTCATAACAAGCAGATCACCCGGTTGCAAAATCTCACACAAATCATAAAAATGTTTATGTTCCCATGCACCATTGTCTCGCTGTATTTGCAAGAGCCTGGAGTGATCTCTCGGTTCGATTGGAGTCTGTGCGATCAATTCTTCCGGCAAATCATAATAAAAATCTGATTTTTTCATACGTATCTCCTATTTTTCGTAAAGATAATTGGTTTTCCTATTGACAAATTCTCATAGAAATGCTATGATAAGAATAGGTAGAGGTGCACTCACAATCAGTAAGCCCTGACAGGATTTCCAGATCCGCTCTATGCAGTGCTGAAAGGTGTGCGTGCCGAAGAGACTGTGTTGGAAACACAGCTTCTGGGCATATTTCCAAACAGGGATATGACTGTCATCGTTATGATGGAGTGCTATCGACGCAGTACCCCTTGCGTGTACCACGTCAATGATTCTATTCTATTATATCGCATGAGCCGCCGGTTTTCAACCGGTTTTTTCATATTTTAAAGAAATTTTTGGAGGAATGACAAAAATGAAACAGTATCAGGTTGGCATTATCGGAGCAACCGGTATGGTCGGTCAGCGATTTGCAACACTTTTGGAGAATCATCCCTGGTTCCACGTAGCTGCATTGGCAGCCTCTCCCAGATCCGCAGGAAAGACTTATGAAGAAGCAGTCGGCAACCGTTGGGCAATGCAAACACCGATGCCGGCAGCAATGAAGGACATGGTTCTTTTTGATGCCACAGCAGATGT
>CAYXKI010000058.1:0-9203 GCA_964465095.1 uncultured Ruminococcus sp. | reverse complement strand
CGCCTGTCAAAGGATTTTTGTGCAAGATGACGGAAAATATGCAAGCAGATGACGTGCAAAATCGCCAGATGTTCTTTGTGCGGTGTTGCCTTATATCCAAGGCAACAATTGTACCATGTTGCCCTAAAAACTGGAGGCGATTTCACTTGAAGATTCAAAAATCCGCAGAAGACTACTTGGAAACAATCCTGATTCTCTATCAGCGTCATGGCGTTGTTCATGCAATTGATATTGCAAATGAACTTGCATTTTCTAAGCCTAGCGTCAGCGTTGCAATGAAAAATCTCAGGGAAAACGGATATATTACTGTCAGCAAAACCAACGAGATTACGCTTACAGAAACCGGACGCAGCATTGCGGAAACAATTTATGAACGACACACTTTGCTGTCAAAATGGTTGATTGCACTTGGCGTTCCGCCTGAAATTGCCGCAGAGGATGCTTGTAGAATGGAACATGTTATCAGTGCAGAGAGTTTTTCTGCCATCAAGCAACATGCCCAGAAATCTGCTTCTCAACCTGAGAGCAAAGGAGAATAAATCCACTATGTTAAAACGAATTGTCACCATCCAGGATATTTCCTGCTTTGGGAAATGTTCTTCCACCGTGGCACTGCCGCTGATCTCTGCAATGGGCGTAGAAACCTGTGTTATTCCCACGGCTGTTCTCTCTACCCATACCGGCGGATATACCGGATATACCTTTCGGGATTTAACCGCAGATATTCCAAATATCACTGCCCACTGGCATTCTTTAGGACTTCATTTTGATGGAATTTATACCGGTTATCTGGGCTCCAGAGAACAAATTCAGATGATGATGGATTTCTTTGATCAATTTAAAGCAGAAGATACCACCATTGTCGTAGATCCGGTTCTTGGGGATGCCGGAAAACTCTATGCCGGATTCACCAAAGATTTTGCCACAGAAATGCGTCGCTTATGCCAAAAGGCAGATGTAATTGTTCCCAATCTCACGGAAGTCTCAATGCTCCTGGATCTCCCCTATCCAGAATCCTACACTCATACAGATATTCAGAATTATCTGAGAGCACTGACGGAACTAGGCTGTAACACCGCTGTAATCACCGGGATTCGAAATGGTGACAAGCAACATGGCGCAGTTGCCTACGATAAAAAGACCGACAAGTTTTACAGTGTATTCCGGGAACATGTACCGGAACAAATGCATGGGACAGGGGATATTTTTGCAAGTGTACTCTCCGGCGCACTGGTGCGTGGGGCTTCTATCTCCCAAGCACTGTCCATTGCAGTCAATTTCACCTCGGATGCCATTGCAGTAACACTGGAAGATGATACCCATCAGCCAAACGGAAATTCCGGATGGTATGACGTAGCGTTTGAGGCTTGTATTGGCAAGCTTGTAGCTTATGCAAATGAAATTTAACAAACAAAAATGCACATGCCCAATTTCAAAGGCATGTGCATTTTTTTATTTTCTAATCTGCATGTACAAATCGTAGCAGATATTCTTTTGTTTGTACTGCTGCTTTTGTATCGCAGTCCTCTTCCCACTGGGTTTTCTTTTCAGAAAGTACTGCATCGTTTGCTGTCAACTGCCAAGCCGGCATATCCGCAGCAGCAACGTAGTAAATGACGCAAGAGCCATAAGAACTGTCCAGAATTGTCACATCTCCCGGCTGTCTTGCAGAATCAAAGCACCAATCACTCCAAGTTGTCATCAGATCTGATTTCAACACCTGAGTATACAGACCACCATCTGCTGTTGTGTCCTCAGTGTACTGATCTGCCAGAGCCGCAAAGCTGTCCTCAGTCTGCTCTCCTGCTTCGTACTCCTCAAGCACCTTTTCCGCAGCAGCGTGTGCAGCCGTTGCAGATTCATAAGTATCCGCCGTGAGGATAATCTGACGAATGTCTACCGGATACGTTTCATCTCGTTCCGGGGCAGAAACCAGTAAATAAACTGTCAACGTACCACTAGTGGCATCTGTCACCATGGTCGTATCTCCTACCTTTGTATCAGAATCAAACGCCCACAGACTTGCTTCATCCTCTTCGTTATACTCTGCCTCATCTGTACGAAGTGTGCTGACCTGACTTTGCAATTCCTCCTCTGTTAAAGAGGTATTTTCCTTGTAATACGTATACACCCAATTGGTGAAGCTTTCTTCTGTAGTGCAGCGTTTTAATTCCCGGGCAAGTTCTGTTGCTTCTGCTAGCTGCATTGCTGTTTCATCGCTGTCATCAAAAGAAAAGGAAAAAGAAAGATAGCTGCACACCTGCATTTCCTGGGCGTGCTCTGTATAATACGTCTCCATCTCCTCTTCGTTTACGGTGATATCCGCTTCTTGTTCCGTACTAAAATCCCACGCCAACAAATACAGTTCCATTGCATCTGTAACATCCTCTTCCGTTACGCCACTGGGCAGTGTGTCCAGATCGAATCCATCTAAGCTGGATTTTGCAACACTTGGAATATCATCTGCCGCCTGATACCCTGCGAGATAAGAGACTTCGCAATAATTCAGCACAGTTTTTGCATACGTCTGTGCAGCTTCTAAAAAATATTCCTCCCAAGTTGTATCGGTATCATACATCTGATCCGAAAGCGCAACTGTGCTATCCGGCAGCGTATCAGAGTCCGAATTGTTTTCAAGATACTGATTATAAATCTGCCAAGCAAAAAAAGAAAGTTCTGCTGCGGTAATCTGATAGTGCTCCGTTTTCATAACCGGCAGCATATGCGTCAGCGGTTTTTTTACAGCAACCCATGTAGTGCAGCCTGCAACAAGCAGTACTGCCGCCGTAGAGATTGCGCCAATTTTTATGGCTTTCTTTCGCTTTTGCTTTTTCTTCTGCGCCGCAGCTTCTGCACGACGCTTTTCTTTTCGCTGTGCTGCAAAAAAATTCTGCTTTTCTGATTGTTTTCTGGTTTTTGCCATCGTTTCTTACTCGTCCTTCATCTCTTTTTGATTTTCCCCGTCTATTTTTGTTTCCAACCAACGTACCAACTCGTGAAAATGTGCCTCATCCATCGGAAATTGTTGTTCCTCTTCAATTTCTGCCAATTCTGAACAAAGGCGACTATGCCAGATCTGTACAGTTAGCTGTTCCCCCGGTATGATTTTATAGCTTAGTGTTCCAAGGCTTCCGGTAAACACATTTCCAAAAGAAAAATACGTATACTGCGGAATATCAAAAATTTCCGATACCGGATTCTTACGCATAAGGGCTCCTCTCCTTTTCCTGTTCCAGAATTGGTACGACTTCTGCCAAATTGTCAGCAATCCCATACAAAAGCGGTTCAAAGCAAGAATTCACCGGCGTTAAATCCGGCACAAATACCGGTTTACAACCGGCAGAAAATGCCGCAAAAATCCCATTGGGAGAATCCTCAATTGCAAGACAAGCTTCTGGGGCAAAACCAAGCTGTTTTGCTGCAATCCGATAAATATCCGGGGCAGGTTTTCCGCAAGGGACTTGATTGCCACCAACAATTATCGGAAAGATATCCCTCAGCCCTGCCAATGCCAACCGTTCCTCTGCAAGTTCTCTGGCGGTTGCCGTTGCAACTGCCACACAAATACCATTTTCCTTACAATAGGAAGTCAGTTCCAAAATCCCGGGCTTTTGTGCAATCCCATGTTCCTCAATGTACTGTGACACAAGTTCTCGCCGTTTTTCTCGTACCGCAAGATACTGAAAATCCGAGCCCAGGTTCCGCTTCAGATATGGTTCTGCATAAGTCTGACAACAACTTCGCACTGCAAGTGCATGTTCTGGCTGCATTGTCACCCCAAAAGACGCTGCGCTCTTTTGCCAACAAGAAAAATAAATCTTTTCTGTGTCCAGCAAAACGCCATCCATGTCAAAAATCAGTCCCCGAATCATGATTTACCAAGCCTTAGTCAGAAGCATCTGACGAAGTACTGTCAAGTCAAAGCCGTTGACAAGATTGTCCTCTGTTACATCTGCATTATGATAGCCCTGTTCGGACAAAGTTTCCGTTCCAAGAAGATAATGCAAAAGCGTAACAGCGTCTGCCAGATTGGTGGTGGTATCCTCGTTTACATCTCCCAAAATTGTTCCGGAGGGAATTTCGCCATCAGTTGTTGTAGTGGTGGTTTCCTCTCCCCATCCGGCTGCGGTTGTTTCTGTCTGGGTGGTTGTGGTTTCCTCGCTCGGAGCAGTTGTCTCTTCCTCACGGGTAGTCTCGGTTTCGGTAACTGTTGTTTCTTCTGTCGTGGTAGTCGTAGTAGTTTCCTCTACTGTGGTTGTAGTGGCTTCTGTGGTTGTTGTCGTTGTTGTAGTCGTCGTCGTGGTGGTAGTCGTAGTAGTTGTTCCACCAGATGAATTTCCGGAGGACAATCCAAGATAACTCAGAATTTGCTTTGACCAATATTCGCCCATGCACGCATAGCCGTCTTCATTGGGATGCACGCCATCATAAAGACCGGTTTCTTTGTCAACCACGCTATTGATATCTGCAAAACGGATATTCACGCCGGCAGCCTGTTTCTTTTCTACCAGTGCCTTTACAGAAGCGTTGTACTGGTCTACACAGCTTTGTACTGTTGCAGCAAATGTCACAGGATCTTCGCTATAAGAGGAAATACCATACGTCCAAGTATAATTTCCAAGCCAGTCATATCGAACATCTGCATCAATATCCGGTACAGATGCCAAAAACAGCACGGAATCTTCATCCAGATAGGCTTCAATCTGGTCAACCAATGTTTCCAGACGGTCAATCGCACCATCCAACTTTGCATCCAACAAATCATTGGTACCAATTTGCAGCAAAACCATATCCGGGTCGTAAGCTTCAATCATATTTCCGGAATTGCTTCCATCTGTATACGTGGTATTAAAAATCGTCTCATAAATTCCACTTCTGCCGGAATATGCCTGAATCGCATAGCCACTATACCCTGCGTGTGCCGGGTCATAGGTGATGGTTGTCCCATTGTAATCATAGGTAGCGGTATTCGTCCAGTTGTTCTTTGGACCTACCATGTCAAAATCCGTAAATCCCTGCTGTTGGAGATTATAGCAAAGATACTTTCGATAGCCATTATCTCCATTGATATAGCCATCTGTGATGGAATCGCCGACTGCCAGAATCCGCAGAGATTCTGTACTTGTCTCCGCAGAGACAGGAACAGCAATTTGCGTTGCTGCACCGGAAATTGTCGTCAGCATACAAAGTGCTGTGCAAACTGAAAGAATACGTTTCTTCATGAGGTTATCCCTTACCTTTCCATAAAACAAGCCACGTTTTGCTGCTTGTTCTTTCCAATTTCATTGGAACATTTGTTGCCTCTAGTATAGCATATGTTTAGTGATTTTGTCAAGGTTTACAGATGAAAATACAGAAAAATCGCACAGAAATCACGAAAAATTTCTGTGCGATGTCACCTTACACACGTTCTGTTTTCATAACAATGGGATTTTTTCGTTTCTTATCCACATAAAGCGTCTCATCCGCATATTTCACATACCCCTGAATTTTCTTTCCGGAAACACAGGGAATTGCACACAATCCAAGACTGAGGTTGATATTATAGGGTCTGTCGCTTTTTTGGTTATATTCTTTTGCCTCTTCCTTGATGCAGTGATAAATTTCATCCATTGCCGCCTCTGCGTCATCTACCACAACAAACGCAGCAAATTCGTCTCCTCCAATTCTACCAACCACATCCAGAAGGGGATCGCAGGCATTCATATAATCGGTACAAGTACGCAGAGCAAAATCGCCCTCATTGTGCCCGAAAGTATCGTTGATTACTTTCAGATTGTCCAGATCTGCCAATATCAATACGCCATTCTTCCCCTCGGACTCTTCCGACTCCATCAAGTCATTACAATGACGATAAAAACCACGGCGATTATAAGCCCCTGTCAACTCATCGCAATCGGAAATCCATCGCAATCTTGTATTATCATGACGGACTTCTTCCAGATCTCCCTCCAGTTCTTTCATCAGGCGAGTCATTTTAATCGCAGTGCAAATCTGTGGGGCAACAGAGTAAATCTGGGAGAAATTCACCGGATCCAGTTCACAGACAAAAAGCCCATACTGTTCCTCATTGGAGAAAAGCGGTGTCATCACAAGAGTACGCCGTTTTTCCGATGGCATATGTGCATTGTTTACGCAGTTATAAATCGACAACTGCTGTTCCGGTGGGTCAACCCGATGCAGTTCTTTCCCGATATGGTAGGATTTCAGGTACAAATTTTCCGGCATAATCCATTTCTCATGGGGATAATGCAGCACAGGGTCTTCGAAAATATAGATGTAGCTGCTCATGAAATTGACACGGTAGAGATTATTGATAATGGAAAAAAAGCTTTTTTCCTCATCGTCGCTGTTCATCATCATATCCTTATTGATATTACTGATCAGGAAATTGCTATACACCAAATTTGACCGCATGGTATAAGTTTGCTGCATACTATATTCCAACAGGCAGCGAAGAAACTCGGTATAAATCCGTTCGACATTGACTGCATTTTCCGACTGATCTTCGCAGAATCGAAGAGCAACCTCTTTGGCACTGGTAAGCACCTTTTCCAGGATTGAGATGGAAATCCGGATTGAGAATACCTGATGGAACATTCCATGAATCTCAGCAAGGTACGCATCCAAAAGAATCGGCTTTTTCTGTGACAGATCCCGGATTAAATGAATCAACAGATTCCGTGTCAGCAAAGCAAAAGGCATCCTTTGCAAACTTTCTGCATCTCCAACAAAGCTTCTGAAAACAGATTCCACAACTTTTTCTGCATTCGCTTCTTCAGGCGTGACACAAAATTGATTTTCCAAAGAGTCACAGAGGATGCCCTTTCCGCAAGATTCCCGAAGAATCAACGTCGCATCCAATGATTTTCCGGTGGTGTGTCCCGTTTGAATTTTCTCTAAAATTGCATAAACAGACTGGTATCCCATCTCGCTGATATTGGTACGGATGGTTGTCAGCATGGGCTTTAAGCTTGTCGCAACCTCGGAATCATCAAATCCGGTGACAAGAATATCCTCTCCCACTTTCAGCCCACGTTCCTCAAAAACATGATATCCACCAATACACATTTTGTCATTTCCAAAACAAATTGCCTCCAGATCCGGATGGGCATCCAGAAGCTGTTCCACCACTTTTTCCGATGCCTCAGAAAAGTTCCCATAAACCACCTTGGTGCTATCATAGGGAATCTGGTGTTCTTCCATTGCAATGCGATAACAGTGCAGACGATCCATAGCATCTGCGTTGCCAATGGGTCCGGAAACATAGCCGATTTTCCGACATCCATGGGATTCAATCAGATGGTCTACGGCAAGCTTCATTCCGTTGCTGCTGAAGTGAATACAGGGAAAGCCGGGATATTCCACCTCCATGGTCAGCAAAGGCAAATCGCCATAGCTACGCAAGAACCGCATCATCTCTTTTTGACTGATATAAGAGCCGATCGTCCCTGCGGAGACAATTAAACCATCCAGATTTTGTTTGGAAACATAGTTGTAAATTACGTTGTACTGATAATCATAAATCGAATACTTTTCATCATCTGCCACGGCGTTAATACCACGCCCCGGCAACAGCACAAGGTCAATATCCAATTCTTCTGCTGCGGTAATTGCACCTTTGAGCAATTCTGTCGCATATTCATTTTCCAAATGATGTATGATGATGCCAACCTGATGTCGCTTCTTCTTTCCCATATCCAACTCCTTTCCCGTGCTATGAAAAAGATCCGATGTTGTCCTTCGTACAATTTTTAACAATTCCGCTTACATATATCATTATCTTTATTATATCACATTACTTCATAAAATGCAACAATAATTTTAAATTCCCTAAACATTCCAAAAAAAAAAAAAAAAAAAAACAAAATATTTTTGTGAATAATGGCAAAAAAATGCGACAAGATTTCCTTGTCGCACCTTATTTTAAGGCGACACCGCACAAAGAACATCTGACGATTTTGTACGGTGTCGCCTTGATTCTATTATATTGTTGTACTAATACAAATTATTCCAACTTGGCTCATCTCCCACAGAAGACTGTGCATAATACCGGAGAATTTCATATGCATCATCGGCATCAATTTCATTGTCCTTTGTCACATCCGCAGCAGAAAAAGCAATATTCTCTTCCTGCAAAGAACCGTTTTCTGTGAAACTCGGCGTATCTCCAACGGACGCTTTTGCGTAATACACCAATACAAGATACGCATCATCCGCATTGATCTGATTGTCTGCATTGACATCTCCAAGCAGATATGGGATGTATTCCAGCGTCACGTCCGTGGTAGAAGATACGATTCCCTCTGCTGTGGTAGTAGAAGTAGCAACTGCGGTCACCTGTCTTGTGGCAGTTGCAACAGTGGTCACATTCCAGTTATACTGTGTGCTTTTCACTTCCGGTTGAAATCCTGTGTCCGCAACCAGTTGATCCGTCAACGTATAGGCACAGCTTGTGTCTCCATCCACCAATACCGTAATCGTAAAGGAAGAATCGTACTCCCCGGTTTCAATATTGTACTCACAGCGATCCAAAGTAAAATCATAATATCCGGTTTCTTCCAACAAAGTGTTATAGTACAAAATTGATCCGTCCAGTGTTTCCTTCCGGATCAATACACGAACGGCATCCTCCCCTTCTACGGAAACAGTCAACGTACCGGCTGCATCCGGCTTTCCGGCAACTGTCTGCAAATAAGGGCTTAGTTCAATTGCTGTTGCGTCCTCTGTTGCAGATGCGCCGGCAGTTGGCAACAGCATCCCGGCGGTCAAGGCAGCAGTTGTAAAAATTGCCGCTTTTTTTGTCCATTTCTTCATATACATTCCCTCCATTGTTTCCGGCAACGTCGCATGTTTGCGGTATCGCCTTGGATTTCATAGCGATTCTTTCACTGATTATTTATATATTACCAGATTTCATAGAATTTGTCAAGAGTTTGCTTCGAAAAATTATGGAAATTCATTTTAATATCAACTCATCGAAAAGGGCTTCTCGCCCTTTTCCTCGGCAGCATTTTCGAGAAATTGCTGAACCAAAAAAATTTTCTGTCTGTGAAAACTTGATTTCCACAACGAGAACTCAAATCCCTTGACAAAAAAATACAAGTATTCTATAATAAAAGGGCGATACTACAAATACAACCGGGAGGTTTTTCTATGTATAAGCTTGCAATTTTTGATTTAGATGGTACATTGGTAAATTC
>CAYXKI010000057.1:0-9333 GCA_964465095.1 uncultured Ruminococcus sp. | reverse complement strand
AACTTGTCTATGAACTGCGTCAGGAGGGCATTCCACTGGATCCGCATATTATTACAGAGGAAGCCTGTACGGAGGCATTGTTGAAACTGATAAGATAAAGAACTTATTCTCATAGAATCGGCAAAATTTGCCGAAAAGACAGGTGCAATAGCCTATGAGAACAAGTTCTAATTTTAGGAGAGGTGATTGGGTGGCTGTGCTACGAACCGAAGGGCTGACGTATCGTTACGGAATTGGAACGCCTTTTGAAAAAACTGCTGTGGATCATGTGGATCTGACGATTCCTGCCGGCGCATTTGTGGGAATTATCGGGCATACCGGTTCGGGAAAATCCACGCTGATACAACATCTGAACGGTCTGCTTCAGCCCACAGAGGGCAAGGTTTTTCTGGATGATGTGGATATCTGGAAAGACAAAGCCAACATCAGACAGGTGCGTTTTCGGGTAGGGCTTGTCTTTCAATATCCGGAGTACCAGATTTTTGAGGAAACTGTGGCAAAAGATATTGCCTTTGGACCAAAGAATATGGGCTTGTCGGAAGAGGAAGTAAATGCCAGAGTAGAACAGACTGCTGCAATTGTGGGCTTGACAAAAGAACAGTTGGAGTGTTCCCCCTTTCTGCTCTCCGGTGGACAAAAACGCCGTGTGGCAATTGCCGGGGTGATGGCGATGCAGCCGGAAATTCTCATTCTGGATGAACCCACTGCTGGACTGGATCCAAAGGGAAGAGCGGAAATCCTCCGGGAAATCTGTGCCTATCGGGAGAAAACCGGCAGTACCATTCTGCTTGTCTCCCATAGTATGGAAGATGTGGCAAATTATGCAGAGCGGATTCTTGTGATGAATGCCGGAAAGGTGTTCTGTTATGATACGGTGGAAGCGGTCTTTCGACGGGCAAGCGACCTTCGGAAAATCGGACTTTCCGTGCCACAGATTACAAGGGTGTTCGGGATGTTGCAAGAAAACGGTGTGCCGGTGGAGGATTCTGTTTTTACCGTAGAACAGGCAAAAGAACAGATTCTTGCACTGTATCGTAGAAGAAAGGCGGAAATGGAGTGCTGAAAGACATTACCATAGGACAATATTTTCCCGGGAACAGCGTGGTGCATCGTATGGATCCACGGTTCAAGATTGTGATGACGTTGCTTTTTATTACTATGTTGTTTCTGGGAAAGCATATCTATTCCTTGACCTTTGGGGCAGTTTTTTGCCTCCTTGCACTTTTTTGTGCAAAGATCCCCTTGAAACTGATCTGGAAAAGCATCCGACCGCTTCTGATGGTGCTTCTTGTTACTGCTGCACTGGATATTTTTCTGGTGGATGGGGGAACTACGTTTTTTCAGTGGCATTTTATTAAGATTACAAGCACCGGGATTCGCACCGCAGTGATGATGGTGCTTCGGATTGTGATTTTGCTTGCCGGTTCTTCTTTGCTGACATATACCACTTCTCCCATTGCCCTGACAGATGCAATTGAACGGCTTTTGTCGCCTTTGAAACGACTGCACGTGCCGGTACATGCTTTTGCCATGATGATGACAATTGCCTTGCGGTTTATTCCCACGCTTCTGGAGGAAACAGACAAGATTATGACGGCACAGAAAGCAAGAGGGGCAGGCTTTACTGAGGGCAATCTCTTACAGCGAGCCAAAGCCCTTGTGCCGATTCTGGTACCGCTTTTTGTGTCTGCATTCCGCAGAGCGGAGGAACTTGCAACTGCTATGGAGTGTCGCTGTTATCGTGGAGAAGAGGGGAGAACCAAAATGCGTCAGCTTCATGTGGCAGCACGGGATTATGTTGCCATGACGGTGACGCTGTGCCTTTTTGCAGCAGCACTGGCGGCGAAGATTATCTGGTAAGGAGAACGAAAGCATGACGGAAAAGCAAGGACTTGGAAAAATTACAGATGCAGAGAAAAAGCGACAGCCAAAGATTTTTTTGCTGTTGTCTTTTTTGCTGCCTGCTTTTCTTTTGGGCTGTGGATTTGTCTATCAGAATGTGCATCCTTTTGGGGACAGACAGATTCTTGTAACGGATTTCTGGCACCAGTATTACCCTTTTTTGCGTGTCTTGCATGAAAAGCTGCGAAGTGGTGGTTCTTTTCTTTATACTTGGGAGTCCGGAATGGGGACGAATTTTCTCTCCATGTTGGCATATTATGCTGCAAGCCCCTTGAATCTGTTGACCGTCTTTGTCCCGGATTCTTTTTTGCGAGAGGCGGTCACCCTGATTCTTTTGTGTAAGGTGGGCTTTGCCGGATTTTTCTTTGCACTGTTTTTGCGAGGAACCTTTCGGCGAAACGATTTCTCTCTTTGTCTTTTTGGGAGTATGTACGCTCTTTGTAGTTATATTCTGGGCTATTACTGGAACATTATCTGGTTGGATACTGTGGCACTGCTTCCTCTGGTGGTTCTGGGACTTGTCTATCTGGTACGGGACGGGAAATATCGCCTTTATGTGATTGCCCTTGCCCTGTCACTTCTGACGAATTTTTATATTGGCATGTTCACTTGCATTTTTTCCGTCATTGCCTTTCTCTGTCTTTGTGTGTTTTATGTACCTTTGCGCCAACTGATGGGCAGAGTGGGAATGATGGTGCTTTGTTCGCTTCTTGGAGGGGCACTGTCCGGGGTACTGCTTTTGCCGATGTTTCTGGCGTTGCAACTGACTCACAGTGTCAGCAACGTCTTTCCCACCGCAGTGGAATTTTACGAAAATTGGCGCACGCTTTTTGCCAATCTGATCAGCTATCAGGAACCCACCTCCAAAGAGGGCTTGCCCAATCTGGGATGTGGCGTGCCCAGTCTGGTTTTGCTTGGGGTATTTCTCCGTTCTCGAAGTGTGCGAATCCGGGAAAAAATCGCAGCCATTCTGGTGCTTGGATTTTTGCTTTTCAGTTGCAATTGCAATGTGCTGAATTTTCTCTGGCACGGTTGCCACGTTCCCAATATGCTTCCCTATCGCTTCTCGTTTCTCTTCTCCTTTGTTTTGCTGACTGTAGGCTATCGTGGCTTTCTGGTGGTGTTGCAGGAGAAGATGAAGGCACTGGACATTGTGGCAATGCTTCTGATGACCATTGTAATTTTCCTTTTGTCCTATGGCGTGCAGGAGAACAAAGCGGTCTGGTGGACACTGGCAACCATGGTTCTTTTTACAGTGGTTCTCATGCTGTTTTATCAGAAACTCCTTGGGAAACGTCTTCTCTATCTGGCGTTGTCAGTTGTCCTTGGATTTGAACTGGTGGAGAATGTGTGGATCGGAACAGACACGGTGTCTACCTCTTCCTATGAGGGCTATCCGCTTCGTGGAGAAGCTGTGGAAACGCTTTTGAATGAGATTGAGGAAACAGACTCGGAACTGTTTTATCGTACCGAAATGTCCAGTGTGTACACCCTGAACGACCCGGCACTTTATGGGTACAATGGGCTGTCCCAGTTTTCTTCTACTGCCAACGAAAGCGTGACCAAGTGGATGCGTGCCCTTGGATTGCCGGCATCAGAAGCCGGGAATCGGTATTATTATTTCGGGTCTTCTCCCGTGATTGATCTGTTTTGTGACATCCGCTATGTACTTTCCCGTGGAGATGTTTGTCTGGATACCAAGCATTGGGGCTATGTTACCAATGAAGAGGGGGTATCCCTGTATCAGAATCAATATCCCATCTCTGTGGGCTTTGTGGCAGATGCTGCCCTTTCTGAGTATGCCTGCAACCCGGAGGGAAATCCCTTTGAAAATCAGAATACCCTGTTTTCTCTGGCAACCGGAATAGAAACGCCACTTTTTACAAAGCTGGAAGTGGATCATGTACAATATCTTGGGGCAGATGCTACCAAAAGCGGTTATGGGGCATATCACTATCAGGTGGACACAGAGGCAGAGAAAAGCACGCTGAGTTTCTATTATGATGTCCCGGTGGAAACCACTTTGTATGCCTATGTGTCGGCTTCTGAGGGACAGTATATCTCCGTTACTTCTGATGGGCTGAATCAATCTACCTTTTCTCCGACAAAGCAGCCCGGTGTATTTCCTATGGGAACATTCCTTGGCACAGAAACGCCGGGGCTTACGGTTACCCTTGGACAGGATACCGCAGTAGGTGCGTTAAAGGTTTACGTTTACGCCATGAATGAAAGCGTCTGGGAAGAGGGCTATGAAAAGCTGTCTGCCGGTAGCGTTGAACTGACGGCGTTTTCGGATACTACCGTAGAGGGGACAGTGACGGCAGCCACAGACGGATTGTGTTATTTCTCCATCCCCTATGAAGCCGGTTGGCACGCTTTTGTAGACGGCGAAAAAACAGAAGTTACCCCAGTGGGAGATGCAATGGTTGCAATTCCGATTTCTGCCGGCAGTCATACAGTTACCTTGCGTTACCGTCCGGCTGGATTTACCGCAGGAAGCGTGATTTCTATGGGTGCACTATTAATGCTGCTTGTGCTGGCAGGCATTGAGAAAAAGCGTGGCAAGCCCATTCTCTCCCCGGTTTCCGTGGGACAGCCGGCAGCCACGCAAGAAACAGAGGAATTGGTTTCCCGGTCAGAAGAAAGTGAGGAAAAGCCGTGAGAAATTTAAAAGTTACAATGGCATTTCGGGGCACAAAGTATCATGGCTTTCAGCGTCAGCCCAATGCGTTGACGGTACAGGAGGTTGTAGAGTCTGCCCTATCAAAGCTTCTCAACGAATCGGTGACCATTCAGGGCTGTTCCAGAACAGATACCGGTGTTCATGCCCGGGAGTTCTGCTTTTCTTTGCAGACGGAGAAAATGTTGCCACAGCGGAATTTTATCCGTGGGGCTTGTGGCTATTTGCCGGAGGATATTACGATTTTATCGGTAGAAGAAATGCCCCCGGAGTTTCATGCCAGATTTAGCTGTACCGGGAAAGAATATCTGTATCGGATTCACAACAGCGAAAGCAAAGATCCTTTTACCACAGACCTTGCACTACACTATCGCAGAAAGTTGGATGTTGCTCTTTTAAGGGAAGCAGCACAGCATTTTGTGGGAACCCATGACTTTGCTGCACTCTGTACAAATTGCACAGAAAAGCAAAGTACAATTCGTACAATTTACGACATTACCATAAAAAAGCAAGGAGATAGCGTGAATCTCCTTGTAAAAGGGAATGGATTTTTGTATAATATGGTTAGGATTCTTGTGGGAACATTGCTTAGCGTAAATGAGGGAAGAATCGGGCTTTCTGAGTTGGATGCCCTTTTGGAATCCCGTGACCGGACACGTGCCGGCATTACCGCACAGGCACATGGATTATATCTCAATCATGTGTATTATACTCCTGTGCCTGGTTCAAAGGAGTTGACTGGAACAGAATGAACTATGATGATTCAGAGGAAGTAGTAGTAGAAAAGCGGAAACAACGCAGCCGGTTCCGGGGCTTTCGGAATTTTTTGATCTTTGTCCTGATTGCAGGATTTTGTGGCTATCTTTATGTACAGCGGGAACAGTGGATTCCAAAGCTTGAGGGCATCGGAAGCCGGTATGAAGAAACCATCACCCAGAATGACGGAACACTGGCAGAGGGAAATTTTCCCCTGACCATCTCCGGGAGTACAGGATATGATGCACAGCTTGTGGGAGATACTCTTTTTCTTCTTCACGACGCTTATGTGGATTTATATTCTCTTCACGGGGACAGCAGAGATACCAGACAGCATACTTTTCAGAATGCAGCAATGGTGTCTGAGGGGAAATATGCTCTCATTTATGAGTCCGGCGGTACGTCTTTCCGGTTGGATACCAAGCATAAGAATATTTACGGAAAATCCGCAGAGGAGAACATTCTCTCCGGTGCAGTCAGCGACAACGGAACGGTTGCACTGATTACAGAGTCCAGTGCCTATGCCTGTGCCATCTGCGTCTATGACAATACTGGGAAACTGATTTATCAGCGAGATTGCATTGACTATGTGGTGGATGTGGCATTCCACGAGGACAGTGCAGGTTGCTTCTACACCACAATGAACGTGGAAAACGGTGTGATGCAGAGTACAGTTACCAGTGTGTTGTTCCGTCAGACGCAGGAACAGTGGACTTCTTTGCCGTTGGACACCTTGGCAATTCAGACAGAGGTTGCATCAGATGGTTCTCTTTGTGTTGTTGGAAATACAGCTTGTGCATATTATAGCAGTGACGGCGAGGTACTTGGTACGTATACTTATACCGGAACGCTTGTCAGTGCAGATATTGAAAATGGCAGAGTTGGTCTGATTCTCACCGATGACCAGACAAGAGCGACCTCTCTTGTGATGTTGGATCAGTCTGTTTCTGATTTGTCCACCGTGACTATGGGAAGCACAGCAAATCTGGTACGGGTTTATGACGGCGATGCTTATGTGATGTCCTCGGGAGATGTAACTTCTTATGATTTCTCCGGAACTGCTGTGGCAACAGTAGACTTAGAGGGGTCTTATACCGCATTTATCAAGCAGGATGCATATTTGTTCCTGCTTGGATACAATCAGATTGATCGTGTAGACTTTAAGGAGTAACAAGAGAAAATGGATGCTTGGATGAATCAAAGCTGGTGGCTTTATGATGCGACTGTGCTGGCAATTGTGATTCTCTGTGTCTGGAATGGCTGGCAACATGGGGTAAAGCGTGCGTTGATACGCCTGGTCTGTTATGGCGTGGCGTGGATTTTGGCGTGGACGCTGTCCGGATCTTGCACAACCTATGTCTATGAGCGGTGGGTTGCCCCGTCCTGTGAGAAAAAAATAGCGCAGGAACTGGAACAGTCTAATCTCCAAGGGACGTTGCAACAAGCTTTGTCCTCTTATGGCATTTCTCTGGATTCGGAAACTTTGGAACAGATTGCAGAAAGTCCTGATGGTGCTGCGCAAACGCTTTACAGTGCAGCCGCCGCAGAGACCGGCATTCCGGCATCGATGATACAGCAAGAGGTTACCCAGACGGTGGAAAATGCGAGAGAAAAAGTATACGGCAATCTGCCGGATTGGATGGAAACGGCGTTGACAGAAGCCGACAGCACAGAGTCCCTTGCAGACGAAACCGCCCAGACAGCCGCCTTGCTGCTTACGGGAGATGAAACGAAGGCTGCAAAGGCACTGACAGAACAGTATATCAAGCCCACCGTGATAAAAATGCTGAAAAGTTTTACCTTTTCTACACTTTTCCTCTTGATTTCTTTTGTATTGCAAGGTATAATAAAGATATTCTTTTTTGTCAAAGCAAACAGAATTACAACCTTTGACCGACTGGTGGGCGTTACTGTAGGAAGCGTGCAGGCGGTTGTGTTGTTGATGATGATGGGAAAATTTACGAGTCTGCTTGTGACACAGGGCAGCGATCAGATTGCGTTTTTCAATGAGGCAGTGATCGGAAAATCTGTGTTGTTTCAGATGATTTATCAGGTGATGAAGTAAGAACTTGTTCTAAAGCATTGCTAGCTATAGGGACAACGCAAAAGTGTGTTGTCTCAGAGAAAAGGAGCGATAACCATGATGTTATGCAGTCGATGCAAGAAAAGACCGGCAGTGGTTCTGATTACCGCTGTACAGGGAGAAAAGCGAAAAAATGAGGGGCTTTGCCTTGTCTGTGCAAAGGAAATGAAACTGCCCCAGGTAGATGAATATATGAAGCAGATGGGAATCAGCGATGAGGATATTGAGCAGATTTCCAATCAGATGATGGACATGGTAGATGGTGACGGCTTTGAAATGGGCGGTTCGGATATGATGCCCCAGTTTTTGCAGGATATGATGCAGAGCGCAGGAAAGGCGTTGCAGTCCTTAAACGGAGAGAACACCGAGGAGGGAGAGGGTCACGAATCCCCTAAGGAATCTTCGGATCACAGCAAAAAGGAACGTCGTCCCAAGAAGCGGAAAGAACCAAGATTTCTTGGAAATTACTGCACCAATCTGAGCCAGCGTGCCGCAGATGGGAAACTGGATGCAATTATCGGCAGAGAAAAGGAAATTTCCAGAGTGATTCAGATTCTCTCTCGCCGTACCAAAAACAACCCCTGCCTGATCGGCGAACCCGGTGTGGGAAAAACTGCGGTGGCAGAGGGGATTGCTTTGCGGATTCATGCTGGAGATGTTCCCATGCATTTGCAAAACAAAAAGGTCTATCTTCTGGATCTGACTTCTCTTGTTGCCGGGACACAGTTCCGGGGACAGTTTGAGAGTCGGGTAAAGGGTCTGATTACCGAGGTAAAGCAAGAGGGAAATATTATCCTCTTTATTGATGAAGTACACAATCTGGTGGGTGCAGGCAGTTCTGACGGTGCGATGAATGCTGCGAATATTCTGAAGCCGGCACTGTCCAGAGGAGAAATTCAGGTGATCGGTGCAACGACCTTTGAGGAATATCGGAAATTTATCGAAAAGGATTCTGCACTGGAACGTCGTTTCCAGCCGGTAACCGTTAACGAACCTACCGTAGAGGAAACGGTGAAAGTGCTGGATGGAATTGCCCCGTATTATGAGAAATTCCATCGGGTGCATATTAGTGGAGAGATTCTCCGCCTTTGTGCTGTTCTGGCAGAGCGGTACATTACCGATCGTTTCCTTCCGGATAAGGCAATTGATCTTCTGGATGAAAGCTGTGCTTGCACCGCACTGCGGTCAAAGGAAATTGAGAAATATGATCGCTTGCAAGCCAAAACCAATGATTTGCTGGAACAGGAACACGCTCTTGAGGACGAAACAGAAATTGATTACGAAGCCCTTGCAATCATCAAGGGAGAAGTAATGCGCTTAGAGCCGGAACTGAAACTGGCAGAAAGGGCAATGGAACGGGTTTTTGTAACCGGAGAGGATCTTGCAAAGGTAATCGAACTCTGGACAGGAATCCCGGCACATAAAATTGCGGAAACAGAGTTTACAAAGCTTGCAAATCTGGATCAGCGTCTGAAAGCCCATATTGTGGGGCAGGATGAGGCAGTTGACCTTTTGGCAAAGGCAATTAAGCGTACCAGAGTACAGCTTAGCCCAAGACGGCGACCGGCATCCTTTATCTTTGTGGGACCTACCGGTGTAGGAAAGACAGAACTTGTAAAGCGGTTGTCTCAGGAACTGTTTGATTCCAATGAGCCACTGATTCGTCTGGACATGACAGAGTATATGGAAAAGCACTCTGTGGCAAGAATGATTGGCTCTCCTCCGGGTTATGTAGGCTATGATGAAGCAGGACAGTTGACAGAAAAGGTGCGGAGAAAGCCCTATTCTGTAATTCTCTTTGATGAAATTGAAAAGGCACATCCGGATGTCATGAACATTCTGATGCAGATTCTGGACGAGGGAAAGATTGACGATGCCCAGGGCAGAACAGTAAGCTTTGAGAATACCGTTA
>CAYXKI010000056.1:7268-9359 GCA_964465095.1 uncultured Ruminococcus sp. | reverse complement strand
CTGCCTGCACGATTTTTGCACAATCTGACAAAAAATCTGAGGTTGCATCTGACGCTGGGTCTTGTGCGGTATCGCCTTAAACCTGATCTGCAATCTCATAAATCAGGCGCTCAGACTTCTCCCAGCCAAGGCAAGGGTCAGTGATGGATTTTCCAAAGATACCATCGCCGATTTTCTGTGCCCCATCTTCCAGATAACTCTCAACCATAAAGCCCTTTACCAAAGAAGCAATCTCCTTGCTATGGCGACAGCTATGAAGCACTTCGTTGCAAATACGCACCTGTTCCAGATATTTTTTCCCGGAATTTGCATGGTTTGCGTCTACAATCACTGCCGGGTTCTGGAAATTCTTCTTCTGATACAACTCATACAACGTGATCAGGTCTTCGTAATGATAATTGGGGATGGTTCTGCCAAGAGGATCTACTGCACCTCTGAGAATTGCGTGGGCGTAAGGATTCCCGTGGGTCTGTACTTCCCAACCACGATAAATGAACATATGAGATGCCTGTGCTGCAACAAGAGAATTCATCATTACAGACAAATCCCCTCCTGTGGGGTTTTTCATTCCCACAGGAATATCCAGACCACTTGCGGTCAGACGATGCTGCTGATTTTCCACAGAGCGTGCACCAACTGCCACATAAGACAACAAATCAGACAGATAACGGTGATTATCGGGATAGAGCATTTCATCTGCACAAGTCAGTCCTGTCTGCTCAATTGCCCGTGTGTGAAGCTGACGAATGGAAATCAATCCCTGAAGCAGATCCTCTTTTTTCTCCGGATCCGGCTGATGTACCATACCCTTATAGCCCTCTCCGGTGGTTCTCGGCTTATTGGTATAAATTCTCGGAATGATAATCAGCTTGTCCTTTACCTCAGCCTGTACCTTTGCAAGCCGCCCGGTATATTCCAGAACCGCATCTTCCCGATCCGCAGAACAAGGTCCGATAATCAGAAGCTTCTTCGAAGACTCTCCGGTAAATACTTTCTTGATCTCTGCATCTCTGGCAGCCTTTACCTGTACCAATTTTTCAGAGAGAGAGAACTGTTCCTTTAATTCCTTTGGAATCGGAAGCTTTCGTATAAAATCCATATTCATAGAGATAACATCCTTCTTTCTATCATTTAAGCCAATGTGCATCCATAATAGTATACTATAATTCGAGAAAAATTGCAAGTGTCTTTCCCAAAATCCCGGAAAATTTACCCGATTCTTTGGGAAATTGCCTGCCTTAATCGCCTTGGAATTGCAGAATCCGTAATACAAAGTGAATCCCGGATTCCTGTGCCAAGGAAAATCTCCGGTTTCACACCGGCACCATGAAAGTCAGAACCACAGGTATAGAGAAGCTGATACTTCTCTGCAAGCTGCAAATAAAATGCCGTTTCCGCCTTGGTGTGCTTTGCGTAATACGCTTCGATTCCCTGCAATCCCATTTCTTTCAACTGACACAATTTTTCCTCCAGTGCCTCATTCGGCAACTGCAATTGATGGGGATGTGCCAGAACCGGAATTCCACCGGCATCCAAGATAACACGGATTCCAACCTCTGGCAAGGGCTTTGGGCGTTCCACTTTGGCAGCATACTCCGGCGTAGTCAGATAGCGTTCAAAAGCCTCCTGCACAGAACCGGCGTAGCCTTTTTTTACAATTGCCCTTGCAAAATGAGGTTTTCCTGTGGCTTTTCCATCGTTCCACTGCCGTACTTCCTCCATGGTGAGATCCAAGCCCAGATCCTGAAGAAAGGCAAGCATTTTTTTGCTGCGGATTTCACGATCCTGATTGTTCTTTTCGCAGAAAGCGAGAAGTTTTGGATTTTTCGGATCAATTCCATAGCCCAAAAGGTGCATTTCCCGGTCGTCCTGTACGCTGATTTCAATTCCGGGAAAGAACGCAATCCCATACGCCTTAGCTGCCCTTGCCGCCTCAGAAATCCCGGCAGCCGTATCGTGATCGGTTACAGATGCCACTGTAACCCCCGCATCCCTTGCCATTTGCATGGTTTCCGCAGGAGAAAACTGCCCATCGGAACAATTGGTATGGATATGTAAATCAATCATCTACAAGCCCTCCCTAAGACAACA
>CAYXKI010000056.1:0-7168 GCA_964465095.1 uncultured Ruminococcus sp. | reverse complement strand
ACAACAAACTGTAAAAGAGTTGCGGCTTTGCAAAAGTATCTGCATCGCAAAGCACCAACATCTGCGTATAATCCCCACAATCCACCAACGCATCCAGTTCGTGGGTTGCCTCTGTTACATCAATCACACAAATCTCACTGTAATGCTGTGTCAGAAACGGAAGAATTGCGTCAGCATAGGAATCTTTCAACAACAACAGCTTCTTCTGATTGTCTACATCCGTCTGAATCACAAGCTTTTCGCAATTTGCACCGGCATAAAAGTCATATGGATCTTCTGCATGTTCAAAATCCATATCATAAAGCTGTCTGGACTCCTCTGTACCATCTGCTTCATAGGCAGTGATTCCTGTTACGCTGCTTCCTGTATTGCAAGTGTAAATATCCAGCATATCCGGGGCAACCCCTCCATAATAGCAACGCTGGTACAATTCTCCACGATAGGTGCGCACATGGGTAATGCTATACTGATCATAGGAAATAGCCGCAAACCCCATTTTTTGAATGGTACTACGATAAACGCAATAGGCACCATAGCTACTCCAACGAGAATCGGTGCGGTTATAAATATAATCCTCCGATGCAGTAAGCAAGACATGATAGCTGTCAATTTTACGAATGGAAGAATCCATCTGCTGATAAAAAGTCTCGATTTCTGTAAGCTGCGTGGGGCAAGTGATGCCATCCAGCAAATCCTCTTCATAAAATGCCGCTGCCGGTGGAACAGCAATGACACAAGTGGAAATCTGACTGCTTTGATAAAATTGATTCAGACAATTGGCAGTGTCCAGAAGTGCATCTGCGTCCAACTCTGTGGGGCATTCTAAAAGACGATCCTCTGTCAGATAGATATTTCCCACACGGTTTCCGCCAAGTGCAACAACAGAATTTGTCACCAGCTTTCCTGCTGCACGAGAAAACAATTGCGCAGAAAGTCGCTTATCTGCGGCGGCAAGCAAAGACGTAGACGCAAGATCCGGATTGGCTGCTGCATTTTGTCCACCGAATATACCATAGGATACCGTAGACCCAATTCCCACAAGCAAAAGCGCAGTCCAGAGTGTGGGCGCAAGAATCCGGTGTACTGTGCGCTGCTGTTGTGCAGGGGATTGCCGTTTCCACGGGTGAAGCCGCTTGATTTTCATAAACGCACCGCCTTTACAAGAACAATACCATTTGTGCTGTGCCACCGATACTAATCAGTACGCTAACATCACCGATCAAAAGAAAGAGAATTGCCAGAACGGAAAGGGGAATCCGAACCATCCGAAACCACGGCTTTCCCTCCACTTTCCGGAGAAGCCCCTCCCAACTCCCGGAGGCAACGAAAAGAGAAAGCAAAAAGACAATCCCGAAATTTCTCAGCAAACTTACTTCCGACTCTCCGGGGGTAAAATACGTGCTACCGAACAACGCCTGCAAATACGCTAAGGTACAACTCCAATCCGATTGGGTCAGCAAAACTGCTCCGACAGAGAGCACTAAAAACGTGAAAAGGCTTTGCACCCCACGAATATGCTTTTGCACCCCGATCAAATGCTCAAACCAGATCAGGACACCAATTACCACGCCAAAAACCAATGCCGGGAGGTGCTGATTGTACCAAAGTCCGATACAACTCCACGTCAGAACAATTGCAAAGAGATGGAAAAGCTTGTGCTTTCCATGAAATTGTCTGCCCACATAGTGAGAAAACCATTGCACAACGGTACGATTCCATTGCTCCGCAAAGGTGGTAATTGAGGGGAAAAACGCCGATTTTCCATAGCTTTCCGGCAATTTCACCCCAAAGCAAAGCCCCAATCCGATCGCCATATCTGCATAACCGGAGAGTTCCAGAAAAAGGGAGAGAAGCTGTGCAATGGCTGCAACCCAAATGGAAAAAATGGAATAATTCGCAAGGTCTGACTGCTGCACCGTCTGATAAAGCATTCCAACCCACCCGGCAAGCAGCAGCTTTTTAGAAAGCCCAATAATAAAACGGCTGATGCCTCGTCCTGTCTGTTCCAGACTCGGGGTGCTGCAACCAATCTTCAAAGCAGCCTGATAGGACACAACAGGACCTTGCAACATACGAGGGAAAAAGAGAAGATAAAGCCCTAGTCGTTTCCAATTGTGTTCTGCATGGCAAGCACCATCCGACACATCGAAACAATACCCCATACATTGCAGCACAAAAAAGGACAATCCAACGGGGAAGAAATCCTTTCCGGAGAGAAAGCCAAGAGACCCGCTCTGTATCTTTTCCCATCGAAGCAAAAAAAGCAATCCAACGCAGAGAACCACAAAGAACAGCAGCACAAGATGGCAGATTCTTTTATGACGAGAAAGACGCTCTAACAAGGTTCCGGTGGCATAAGTAAGCCCGGAAAGCAACAGCAATAGAAGTGCTGAAATCCATCCACCCAAAAAGAGAAACAAAACGCTCAGAATCAGCAAAGCATCCTGCTTTCGGTGATAAGGGGTCAGATGGTAAATTCCAAGTGAAATTGGCAGAAATAAAAAAAGAAACGTAAACGATGCAAATTGCATGATTGTTCTCCTATTCGACTTTCTCGGCGACAAGCTGACGAAGGGTTTCCCGATCCATCATAGTATTCAAGACCTCCAACAGCGATGCAGCAGACAACAAATCCGGTAAATTCAGCTTTTTTTGTAACGCTTTTCGTTTTGCCTTACTATCTGCACCGCCTGTCAGTCCCAATTCATAGAGATCGTATCGTGTAATAGGGTCTGTTTTTTCCGGAATTTCATCGGTAAGGATTCCTGCTTTTTCAAAGGCGGTAAGGAGCACTTTTTTGTCAATCCCCTCTACCCCAAGCTTTCCCTCCGCAGAGGGCTTTTCCTTCCGCTTTTCTTTTCCATAAATATCCGGAATATAAACATGATAAAGCTTGCCATCCTTTACTGCACCCTTGAGATAGTTGCGGATTTTAAACCCGGCAGTATCTGAATCGGTAAGGACAATCACGCCGGTTGTCTTGGCATAATACCGAATCAGCGCCATTTTTTCCTCATCCCGAAAAATACGAAATCCATTGGTTACAAGAATTACCGCATCCAGAATCGACGACAGTTTGATCTTATCATATTTTCCCTCCACGATAATTGCCTGTGCAATATGAATCATAATTCCCTCCTGCGATTGCAAGCATTTTTACAATTGCTGCCTCTAACATAATCCGCTCATCAGACGATGTAGAATTCAGTTCCAACTCCAGATCACGCAGCACACGAATACACGCCCGTAGCCGTTCCGGTGGCAATCTGCGACAATCCCGAAAAGCGTTTTGTACCATAAAGTCATAACGATACCCAAAATCCTGCTTCATATCCATAGGCTGTTTCCCGGCACGCAGCGCCGCAGCAGCACGATACAGATCCAGAAACGAGGAGGCGATAGCATGGACAATAAAGGTGCGATTGGTGCGCATGGCGTATAATTTGTCCAGTTCCGCCATAGCAGTTCTGGGCTTCTGAGAGACCACAGCTTTTGCGAGTTGAAACGTGGTGGTTTCTAGCTGTGGCGAGGTGATCTCCCGTACCTGTTCCATGGTAATGGTGCTGCCCTGTGGTGCATAGGCACAAAGCTTTTCCAGTTCGTTTCGCAAAATCAAGGTATTTCCCATACAAAGACGCACCAGTTCTTCTGCGCAATTGTGAGGCAAAGTGCGCCCACGCTTTTCCGCAAGTCCTGACAATTCTTTTGCAAGAACTGCCGGTGTACGCTGAATGGCTTCGCAGACAACCCCGTATTTTGCAATGGTATCAATCAGCTTTTTATTTTTCCCTTGGGGTGTTTTTTTCCCGTTTTTCGGATCGAAATTTGTCACATCAAAAAGCAGAACCGTAGCCGATCCAACAGTAGGAAGAAACTCCAACAGTTGTTTCGTCTGTTCCTCCCGAAAAGAATCTGCATTGAAATTATGCACCCAGACACAATTAAACTCGGAAAACATGGAGAACTGTCTTGCAGCATCCTCCAGTTCTTTCAGATCCAGCTTTTGTCCGTCAAACTGGGTCAGTGCCATTTCACGATTTCCGCCGGTTGCTTTTTTAATCAGTGCCGCAGTCAGTTGCTTTACCTGCACCACATCAGCCCCGTAAAGATAATACAGCGATTGCAACTCGCCCTTTCGAATCTGTGCTGCAAGCTGTTTTGGATCTGTTGTTGGCATATTGTCACCTCTCTTAGAACTTGTTCTTATCTCAATTCTGTCAAAGACCACGTCCCACTTTGTGTAACACGCAGTTGCATGGAAGTTTCTTTCAGATATAAAAAATCCGGAGCAGAATCTGTTTTCGGATTCCACGACGTACAAATAACCGCCTGCCACTCCCCCTGGGGAATTTCCGTCATAGATGTTCCGATGCAAAACGCCATCGTACCATATACAATGGAAAGCATATCCTCCTGCCAGGTAATCGAAAACGCCGGATCTGTCAGAACAAATTCATCCAGTTGTAACGGCGTAACACCGGCAATTGTCGTATTCTCAGAGAGTACACAATCAGTGGGGACAATTGCCTGTTGTATCTCCAGGTTTGCGGTTTCCGGATATGCCACACGCATTTGCTGGGCGTGTTTTGTCAGGCAGAGTGCATTCAGACGACGAATGCCCTGTTCTGTGGTATAAGCCGCCACAAGTTCCGGATTTCGGTGATTTCCGGTAATGTCAATCACATCGGTTCGGTTCTGATAGCTGACGACCACAACCATTTGTTTTTTCTCCCCCAGTATCGTAACCAGAAAGCAATTTTTCTCGGTCATCCGGTACGTATATTGTCCGATCACAAGAATTGAAAATGCGACAGCAATGGACAGTGCCACTGCGGACTGCTTTTTCCGGAAAAAGAAAGTGGTCAGCACATAGGCAAGCAAAACCGCAGACAACAGTCCCAGCAAACGCCAACCGGTTGGAAAGGAAATGGGGAGAAGTGCCTCAATCCGATACGCCAATGCCAGAAGAATCCGATAAAGTAAGCGAATGAGAAAACAAACAGGCTTTGCAACAACCGGCGTTCCCCCGGTGAGAAAAATCAAAAGGGACAAAATCATAATGGCGGTGCACGCAGGAATTAACAAAAGGTTGGAAATCGGTGTGAGAACGGAAACTTCCCGAAAATAAAGCAGTGACACCGGGAACACGCAAACCGACACGCAGACCATAGAGAGAAACTGTCGCAAAATCTTTTTGTAGATTTCCTTCCCACGAATCCGTTTTGTCATCCATGGTGCAAATACACCAAGTCCAAAAGTACCGGTCATAGAAAGCAAGAAAGAGGCATCTTGTATCAGATAAGGATTCCAGAGGGTAAGTACAATTCCTGCAAAGCACAATGCGCTAAAGGTATCCGCCTCCCGACGACAAAGGGGTGCAAGGTGCACCAACAAGACCATACAACCGGCTCGCAAAATGGAAACCGGAAATTGTGCCATCATTGCATACAACGCCACAAAAGCCACTGTACCCAGAAAGCGAAAATACCGCCCCAGACGAATCTTTTTGCAGATCCAAAGCCAGATGGTGAGAATCAGCACCAGATGAAATCCGGAAAGGGAAACCACGTGACGAATCCCCTGTGCCGTGAGAACGGCATCCGTTTCCTCAGTAAGCGTGTCTTTTGTGCCAAGAAGCATGGCACTTGCCATTCCTCCGGCATCGGTACCGGCATACCGAATCATCTTTGTAGAAATCCGCTGCCGATAAGATTGCAGCACCTCCATCAGCGTTGTCCTCTCTGCCCGGATACAAGTGACATAATCGTCGGTATCTGCCTGAAGAAAGATCCCTTTCGCTTTGTAATACGCCTTGCTTTTCCAGAGATAGGTATCTTCCGGTTCAGAAAATGTCCCGGCGATTTCCAGCGTATCCCCATAGCTTGCATCCAGATCGTCTGTGTAAATCAGGAGTTTTGCTGCTGTTCCGTCAGAAAAGTTGCCTTTTAACTGATAAGAAGCCTTATCCTGGGCATAAGTCTGTGCAGAAATCACCTTTCCGGAAAAGGTTGTCGGGCATTCTGCGTGGGTAAGAACCGGCTGGTAAACAAGTGCGGTATACGCAAAAACCATCCCAATTGCAGCACAAAAGGACACCGCAACCGAAACCAGTTCTGCTGTTGTAATTTGCCGGAATAGACGGAATGCTCCCAGCAGCAACAATGCCGCCAGAAGCAGACCCATCGTCACGGAACTTTGGCAGGCAGTTGCCAGGAAAAGTCCCAGAAGCCATGGGACACCAATCCAAACCAATTTCCGTTTCATCTCATACAAACCTCATTAGAACTTGTTCTCATTCTTACCGGAAAAACAGTGGTAGCTTTTCCAGAAAAATCAAATCCTCTCGCTCTGCCGCATCGCCCTCTGCCAGAGGGGCTGCATTGCCGACAATCTGTGCACCGGCTGCATGGGCAAGTTCCTGCATTGCACGAAGGGATTCCCCGGTGCTGATTACATCATCCACCAGAAGCACACGCTTTCCCTTGAGCCAAGCAGCCTTTTCCCCATCCAGATAAAGTGTCTGTTCCCCTTGGGTAGTAATCGAGTTTACCTGCACCGACAAAACATCTGTCATGTATGCCTTTACAGATTTTCTTGCAACCAGATAAGGGACATTCATCTGACGGGACATCTCATAGGCAAGTGGGATTCCCTTGGACTCTGCTGTGAGAATATAATCACATTCCGGTACACGCTTCCCAAGTTCTCTGGCACAAGCCTCTGTCAACTCCACATCAGAAAAGAGGATAAAGGCAGCGATCTCCAGATTTTCGTTGATTGCACATCGCTTTAACTGGCGAGTGAGTCCTGCAATCTGCAAGGTGTAATACTCTGCCATGGCGTTATTCCTCCACAGGCTGAACTGCTTCTGCACCCCAGCCCATTTTTACGCCGGCAAGCATATGAAAATGCAGATGAAATACCGTCTGTCCTGCATCTTCTCCGCAATTTGTTACAATGCGATAGCCCTGAGTCAGATTCTGCTCCTGGGCAATTTTTGCGGCAACTTCATAAATATGTGCCACAACCCCGGAATTTTCCGGTGTGATCTTTGCAGCACAGCAAATGTGCTGCTTTGGAATCAACAAATAGTGCACCGGTGCAATAGGGTTGATATCCTGAAATACATATACCGTATCATCCTCATAGATTTTTGTGCTGGGGATCT
>CAYXKI010000055.1:0-9495 GCA_964465095.1 uncultured Ruminococcus sp. | reverse complement strand
TTTTGTTTCATCTGACAAAAAATCTGACTGCGCATCTGACGCACAATCTTTGTGCAGTGTTGCCTAAACTGTATTGAAACAGTGGTAAGAAAATAAAAGTAAGAGGGCTGATGGCTGTTGAAAAATGGCTGTCAGCTCTTTTATTCATTTCCGAAAAAGTTTTTTCGGAAAGATTGACAAAAAAAGATTTCTGGTGTATAATAAATATGTTCACAATAAGCAGAAACCCCTGTTTCTTATAACAGGAAAACGAAAGGAATTAGACCATGATGAAACTTTGGAGGCGACTTGGAAGTACAGCAGTTGCAGCTTCACTTGCTGTGGGGATGGCACAGGCGTTGCCGTCTTCGATGGTTGCAAGTGCAACGGATGTACTTTTCCAAGCAGAATGTGAGGATTTGAAAACAAAAGAGGGCAACAGCCCACAGGTCTGGACAGATATTTATGGGCAAGAACTTCCCGGATATTCCGGTGAGGGATTTGTTTATCTGACCGGGGATACGCTGCAATTTACGGTAGATGCACCGGAAGAGGGTATGTACGAGATTACAGTACAGTATGCACAGATTCTGGATAAGAATGGTAGAGAGCAGACGATTTCGATTAACGATGTGGATTATATGATTAAGTTCCCCTATGCAGACAGCTTTCAGACATTGAGTCTGGGACGGTATCGCCTGGCTGAGGGGGAGAATACCATTCAATTGAAACCCCAGTATGGATACGCTTGCTTTGATACCATTACGGTTTCTAAGGCAGAGAAAATCGACCTGAGCGTGTCAAGTTATGGTGGTTCCGGACTGTGTGACCCGGATGCGACAACAGAAGCAAAGTCTTTGATGAGTTATATGGAGTCTGTTTACGGCTCTCATGTGCTTTCCGGACAGCAGGAAATCTATGGTGGCGGAAATGACGGCGACTATGAGTTGGAGTTTGATTATCTGGAAAATCTCACAGGAGAATTGCCAGCAATTCGTGGCTTTGACTTCATGAATTACAATCCGCTGTATGGCTGGGACGATAACACAACAGAGCGTTGTATCCAGTGGGTAAAGGAACGCAATGGTATTGCAACGGCTTCCTGGCATATCAATTTGCCGAAGGATTTCACCTCTTATGAGATTGGGGATGCGTTGGATTGGACTGCTTGTTCTTACGGAGTCAATTCTACTTTTAGCGTAGAAAATGCTGTAGTTGAGGGAACAAAGGAAAATGAATACCTGAACCTGGCAATCGAAGATCTGGCAGAACAGTTTACCAGATTGCAGGATGCAGGCGTGCCGTTGATTTTCCGTCCGTTCCATGAGGCAGAAGGCAATGGCGGTCTGGATGGTAGCGGTGCATGGTTCTGGTGGTCACAGAATGGTGCTGAGGCGTATAAGGCATTGTGGAAGTATCTGTACAACGCCCTTACTGTTGACTATGGTCTGCACAACATCATCTGGGAAGAAAACCTGTATGCATGGTCGGATGAATCGGCAGAGTGGTATGTTGGCGATGATTATGTTGACATCGTAGGCTATGATAAGTACAATACAGAGTATCATCGTCACGATGGCAAAACCGAGGGCCCCAACGAAGATGCAGAGAGTTCCATTTTCTATTCTCTTGTAGATTATGTCGGTGGCAAGAAGATGGTGGCAATGGCAGAGAATGATACCATTCCAAGCCTGACCAACCTTGAAATAGAAAGTGCCGGTTGGCTCTATTTCTGCCCTTGGTATGGTGATCACATCCTGTCCTCTTCTAAGAATGATCCGGATACGGTAAAGGAACTCTATCAGAGTGAATATTGCATTACTTTGAGCGAGTTGCCGGCAGATTTGTATTCGAATACAGATGTACCGGTTGCAACACCGGTAACAACTACAACCACAGAATCTACCACTGTTACTGGGATTCCCGGAGATTTGGACGAGAACGGCGTGGTTAATGGCTTTGATCTGGTGTTGATGCGACAGGAACTGGATGAACTTTTGTCCCTTCAGGCTGAAGAACAACTTACCACCACAACAACGTCCTCCTATCAGAAGTGGTTATTGCTTCGTGATGTCAATGGGGATGAGACGTATGGTATTGCAGATCTTGTTGCACTTCTGAAATATCTGATTGGCGAGTAAACGATTGATTGTATCCCTTATCAAAAAAGAGAACCGATTTTCAACAAGTCGGTTCTCTTTTTGCATTATTAGAAATTTTGTACGGTGTCGCCTTTAATCTTTTTTGAAAAGGGATACAATCCATTTTACAAGCTGAATCAACAGCATAGAACCAAAACTGAATCCGTAAATTACCGCAATATCCACCCCGGTGAGATGATCAGAGATCTGGAAGAGTTTCTGCATTGCAGGAATCCAGAGAACGATGTGAATCAAAAGCATTCCAATGAGAAAGGCAAGCCAGGTGAACACATTGTTCCAAAGCTTTTTGGAGAATAGTACCGGTTTTTCTGATTTGCAGCTAAAGCCATGGAAGAGTCTTGCCATGCAAAGGGTTGCGAATGCCATTGTCATGGCACTGCTGGTGTCGTGACTGCCTTGATAGAGATATCCCATCAGAAATGCGCCAACAGTAGCAGCACCAATGATAAGACCGGAATAGCCGATTTTTACAAGAAACGGTTTTGTGAGAATGGATTCTCCCGCAGGACGTGGCTTGCGGTGCATGACCTCGTCTGAAAACGGTTCAAACCCCAGTGCAATTGCCGGGAGGGAGTCTGTGAGGAGGTTGATAAACAGCAGATGAATGGCAGCAAAGGGAACAGGAAGCCCGGCAAGGGAACAAAATAGTACCGTCAGAATGCCAGCCAGATTGCCGGAGAGTAGGAAGAGGATGGCTTTTTTGATGTTGTCATAGATGCTTCGCCCGTTGCCTACGGCTTTGACAATGGTTGCAAAGTTGTCATCGGTGAGAATCATTGCCGCAGCATCCTTGGACACTTCTGTGCCGGTAATGCCCATTGCAACTCCAACATCTGCTTGTTTCAGTGCCGGTGCATCGTTGACACCGTCTCCTGTCATGGCAACCATGTTTCCTCTCTGTTGCCAAGCCCGTACAATGCGGATTTTATGTTCCGGTGTTACTCGTGCATAGACCGATTTGTCTGCCACAAAGGGGATCATCTCTTCGTCTGTCAGGCTGTCCAAAGCCACGCCCTCTACTGCTTCTTCCGGTTTCTCCAGAATGCCGATTTCTTTGGCAATTGCGGAGGCAGTGACAATGTGATCTCCTGTAATCATTACCGGTTTGATGCCGGCGGTCTTACAGGCTGTAACTGCCTGGGCAGATTCCGGTCTGGGAGGATCCATTTCTGCAATTAGCCCAAGGAAACGCAGATTGTTTTCCTCTTCTAGTGTCAGCGTATCCGGCTGTTTTGGATACTCTTTTGTAGCAAAGCAAAGCACACGAAGTCCCTGTTTGGAGAGGGTTTCTACTTGTGCGGCAATTTCTGCTTTTTCAGCATCACTACAGCACATTCTGTCAAGAAGCACATCAGTAGCCCCTTTGGTGAAAAGCTTTTGTGTGCCGTGGCAGTTGTTCAGGGTAGACATCAGTTTCCGGTCGGAATCAAAGGGGAGTTCTGCCACTCTTGGATGATTTTGCCGCCACTGGCTGTCAGACAGCCCCACCGTCTGGGTAAAATGAACCAGTGCGGTCTCTGTGGGGTCTCCGATTTCTGTGCCGTTCTGATAGGTTGCATCATTACATAAAACAGCAGCCAGAATCAATTCCTTTGCAGCCAGATCCTGAATGTCCACGTCTTTGGTTTCTATGATTTCATGATTCAGGACAACTTTTCGTACTGTCATACGATTTTGGGTCAGTGTGCCGGTTTTGTCGGAACAGATCACAGAAACAGACCCCAGTCCCTCTACTGCCTGAAGCTTCCGCATAATGGCGTTCTCTTTGGACATTTTCTGTGTGCCATAGGCGAGGACGATGGTGACAATGGAACTGAGTGCCTCCGGAATGGCAGCCACCGCCAAAGCGATGGCGAACATCAGGGAATCCATGACGGTCTGAAAATTCTTTGTGTCTGCCTGGAACATGGTAAGGAGGAAAACAACAGCACAGATAATCAGAATGCTGATGGAAAGCCATTTGCCAAATTTATCAAGGCTTACTTGCAGGGGCGTTTTTCTGGCTTCTGCATTCTGAATCAAAGAGGCGATTTTTCCCACTTCTGTTTCCATGCCGACTTCTGTTACCAGCATTGTCCCTCGTCCATAGGTCACAAATCCACCGGAATAGACCATGTTTTTTCGTTCTGCCAGTGGAACTTCTCCGCTAAGGACATCTGCATTTTTTTCTACATTGGTGCTTTCTCCGGTTAGCGCACTTTCGTTTGTTTGCAGAGAAGCACATTCAATCAGCCGTCCATCTGCCGGAATCTGATCCCCGGCTTCTAACAGGACAACATCTCCCACTGTCAGGGATTCCGCAGGGAGAATCTGTTTTTCTCCCTGTCGCAGGACTTTTGCTGTAGGGGAGGAGAGTTTTTTTAGCTGGGAAAGGGATTTCTCCGCTTTCAGGGTCTGGACTGTGCCGAGAATGGCGTTCATGGTAATTACAACAATGATAACAAAAAAGCTTTCCAGATCGCCGGTAAAGGCAGAAATCAGTGCAGCAATGATCAGGATAATGACCAGAAAGTCTTGAAACTGTTCTAAGAAAATGCGCCAGCCCGGTTTCTTTTTCCCCTCTGCAATTGCATTTTTCCCGTATTGTGCGATGTGCTTTTCTACAACCTCTTGGGATAATCCGTCTGTGCCGGATTCTAAGGATTGATACAGCGTTTCGATTTGTTGCTGATAGTGTTCCATATTCATACACGTCCTTTTTTTCAAATGGGCAGTGGGCTACCCGTTATCTTTTTATTATAGCTATTTTGTGTGCATTTGTCAAGAAAATTATGAGGGCAGTTTCCGGAAATTGCTGTGTGAAAACAGATGTAATAGAGGCAACACCGCACAAAGAACATCTGACGATTTTGCACGTCATCTGCCCCACATATTTTCCGTCATCTCGCACAAAAATCCTTTGACAGGCGACAGCCCGAAGCCCAAAGGAAATGGCTTCGGCACAACTGCTGTAAACATAGCAGCCGAGCCTGTCTGCACGATTTTTGCACAATCTGACAAAAAATCTGACTGCGCATCTGCCGCACAATCTTTGTGCGGTGTTGCCTAGAAAAAAGCAACACCACACAAAGATGTAATGGTGTCGCCTTAAGTTGCGTTATTTTTTCAACAGGCTTTGCATATGTTGTACCATACCAAAACATCAGTGACAGGAGTGAGACGGCGATGGGTGAACAGTCAAAAAATCGTGCGGTAATTCTGGGGGAGTACATTCTTCGGCAGAAAACGACCGTTCGTGGGGCAGCAGAATGGTTTGGGGTTTCGAAAAGTACAGTACATAAGGATGTCAGTCGACGATTGGAACAATTGCACCCGGAATTATTCCGGCAGGTAAAGGAAATTCTGGAACAGAACAAGCAGGAACGCCACATTCGTGGTGGGCTTGCCACAAAGCGAAAATATGAGCAGCAGAGAATGGAACTGGAAAAGAAATATCGCTAACACAAAAAACACCGCACAATTTCTGTGCGGTGTTGCCTTTAGAACTCGTTCTCAGAACCCTTTTTGAAAAATTTCGATGCTTTGTTTCAGAATCCCATTCAGATGGGCAATGAGGATGCCGTAATTGAGAAACGGAACGCCTTGCTTTTTTGCCTGTTCCGCACGAAATGCCATTTCTTTTTCGTGAAGCATACAACCTCCACAGTGCACCACAAGCTTGTATTCCGACAGCGACTCTGGAAAATGATTGCCGGAGGAAAAGGAAAACTGAAAGTTTCGTCCTGTGTGTTTCTGAATCCAGTGGGGCAATTTTACTGTGCCGATATCCTCACATTGTCTATGGTGGGTACAGCCCTCTGCAATGAGAATCCGACTCCCCTCCGGTAATTGTTCCAACGCATCGATGGATTGGAGTGCGGTCTGGAGTACCCCTTTATAGGCTGCAAACAGAATCGAAAAGGAGGTCAGAAGCGTTCCGTTCGGTACAAGCGATTTGACAAAATGAAACGCCTGACTGTCTGTTACAATGAGTTTTGGGGGCGTTCTCAGCATTTTCAGACAGGGGATGAGTTCTTCCGGTTGTGTCACAAGACAGATTGCACGTTCATCCAGAATGCTGCGGATTGCCTGTACCTGTGGCAAAATCATGCGTCCTTTTGGGGCAGAACTGTCGATGGGGGTTACCAGTAAAACCAGATCGCATGGGGAGAGAAATGAACCAAAAAGCTTGCGTTCTACGGGTGCTTCTTGCTGATAGAGGGCAATGAGTCTCTCTTTTACTGTGTCAATTCCCTCACCGGTTTTGGTGCTGACCGGGATGGCGTTTTCCGGAATGGGTTTCTTTTCGGCTTTGTCCCATTTGTTCCAGACCATGATATAAGGAATCTGACGCTCTTTGAGGGTTTTATAGAGCGTTCGTTCTTGTTCTGTTTCCCCTTGTGTGCTGTCCAGTACAACCACAGCCAGATCTGTGTGACGGAGAACCCGGTTTGTTGCTTCCATGCGTTTTGTTCCAAGTTCTGTTGTATCGTCCAGTCCCGGCGTGTCCAGAAGAAGGACAGAACCGATTGGCAAAAGTTCCATGGCTTTTTCTACCGGATCTGTTGTTGTGCCGGCAGTTTCAGAGACAATGGAGACAGGCTGTGCAGCGATGGCGTTGAGTAGACTGGATTTCCCGGCGTTGCATCTCCCGAAAAAGCCGATATGCACCCGGTTTGCTTTTGGGGTGTCAAGGGATTTTTGTGCCATTGGGTTCTCCTCTCTCAGAATCGGAAATCTCTTGCACCTGTGGCAATTTCTTTCAGATATTCTTCTGTTTTCTGTCGGATTTTCTCGTTGGGGATATCTTTGAGTTGTTGCACAAGAACTTGCTTTCCAAGCTGTTTTGTCTCTTCGGAGGCATAATCTTCCAGATATTCCTGTAGGGTAATCAGGGCGTTGGGGTGACAACAGTTCTGAATCTGTCCACTTTTACAGAGGGACATAAACCGATCTCCGGTACGTCCGGCACGATAACAGGCAGTGCAAAAGCTTGGAATGTATCCAAGTTGCATCAGCCACTGGACAATTTCATCCAGAGAGCGGTTGTCGCTGACATCAAATTGTGCAGAACTCTCGTTTTCCGGTTCTTTTGTGCAATATCCCCCTACGCTGGTGCGTGATCCACCGCTGACTTGTGAAACCCCAAGGGGGAGGACACGCTCCCGTACTTTCTGGCTTTCTCTGGTGGAGATGATGATGCCGGTATAAGGGACGCTAATGCGGATCAGGGCGCAGAGTTTTGCGAAAATTTCATCGTCAATTCCGTTGTCAAAGTCCTCGGGATTGATATCATCTGCCCGTTTGATTCTGGGAACACTGATGGTATGCGGACCGACACCGTGTACTGCCTCTAAATGTTCTGCGTGCATCAGAAGTGCAACCAATTCGTAAGGGTAATTTTCCAATCCGAAGAGAACCCCTAAGCCTACATCGTCGATACCGCCTGCCATTGCCCGATCCATTGCCTCGGTGTGGTAGGCATAGTCATGTTTTGGACCGGTTGGATGGAGGGCTTCATAGCTTTCTTTGTGATAGGTCTCTTGAAAGAGAATATACGTACCGATTCCGGCTTCTTTCAGCATGTGATATTCTTCTTCTGTTGTAGCAGCGATGTTGACATTGACCCGACGAATTGCACCGTTTTTGTGATGGATATGATAAATGGTATCAATACATTCTAAAATGTAGGAGATGGGATTGTGGACAGGATCTTCCCCGGCTTCAATGGCAAGACGCTTGTGTCCCATGTCCTGAAGTGCTGTAACTTCCCGGACAATTTCTTCTTGTGTCAGTTTCTTTCTGGGAATGTGGTGATTTTTTGCATGATAGGGGCAATAGGTACAGCCGTTGACGCAGTAATTGGACAAGTAGAGAGGGGCGAAGATGACAATACGGCTTCCGTAAAAATCCAGTTTGATCTGCCGTGCCAATTGTTCGATTTTCTGCCAGAGTTCTTTGTCCTCGCTAAGGAGTAAAACCGCAGCTTCCCGATGGGAAAGCCCTTTTCGCTTTGCTGCTTTTGCCAGAATGTCGGATAAGAGGGATTTGTCTGCTTTGTGGGCATCGGCGTATGCCAGGGTGTCCATGACTTCTCCATGATCAATAAATTCTTCTGCACGAAGAGAATTGGGATTATACAAGATAGGTCACCTCACTGGAAAATTTCGAACCACACAGGGCTTTGTGTGGTGTTGCGTTACATTTATTATAACATTGTGGTGAGGCTTTGTCAAATATGGGAAACAAAAAGGTTATCGTCAGGCAAATGATTCAGGGGACACCATGCCCTGCCCCCAACGAAATTTGTACATATTGCATATATATATATATATATATATATATTGTGCAGGATGCATATTGAAATATGTATATATTTATGATATAATTGTGATAGAAACATTCCAGTAAAAAGCATGGATTTAAAAAATCGAACATGAATTGAAATGGTTTGAATTATATTTAGGAGGTATTTCTATGTCATATTGGCGTTATAGTAATGTAGGAATGAATTGCGGAAATGCATCAGAAGAGCAAATTGTACGACTTATGGACTGTCTTGGGTTCAAGCGTGTAAAGAAGGGCGAATTTCCTTATTGTGAAGCCGACGTAATGTCTTTCTATGCCACAGAAAACGATGGAAATGTCTGGTTCTGGGGGGAGAATTCCGAATTTACATTTGATACTGACGTTGACGGAGAAAATAGCAGTTATTATGGGCGAGGTCTACGGACACTCTATGCGATAGTAGAACTGTTTTTCAGAAATACAGTCATGTACTATCAATATGAGGTAGGACATTCTGGTGTGGATTTCTGTGCCAGAATTGAGGAGAAGCTTTATCGTGCTGAGAATGGGAGTATGGTTATTGAGTCGGACGTCAGCAATGATTGTGGTGAAGATGGGACACATATATCAGTGCATTTCAAAGAAGATGTTGGTGAATCGAAGATTGATTTGGATTGCCTCAATCTTATCAAAAAGGTGGCAGAACAAAAAGGCTATCAAGATATTATTGATATGGCTCCGAAAGAGAAAATGGATGGTATTCTCTTTAGTGGTGATATGAAAACTCTTATAGCTGCTTCGAAATCCTTTAAAGGAAAATGCATTATCCCGGAGGGTGTGACGAGTATCGGAAGGGAAGCGTTCAGAGATTGTAAAAGCCTTACAAGCGTTACAATCCCGGAGAGTGTGACGAGTATTGGAGAGGGTGCGTTCGATGGCTGTTCAAGCCTTACAAGCATTACAATCCCGGAGAGTGTGACGAGTATCGGGGAATATACGTTCGATGGCTGTTCAAGCCTTACAAGCATTACAATCCCGGAGAGTGTGACGAGTATTGGAGAGAGTGCGTTCGATGGTTGTTCAAGCC
>CAYXKI010000054.1:0-9524 GCA_964465095.1 uncultured Ruminococcus sp. | reverse complement strand
CGATGCAACTTCTCTGATGAAGTTCCTGGTTCACCTGATTACTTCTCTGCCGGATCTTGAAGGCTAAGCTTTGATTTCGTGCCTTACGAAATAAAATAGCGCAAATTCAGCGCCGCAGTTTTTTCGAAAGCTGTGGCGCTTTTGCTATGACTTTTGCATAATGAGAACAAGTTCAAAAAATCACCTCTTGACAAATTTCGTGTCATATAGTATAATAGACTCATAAAGGAGAAGCTTGTTCTCCTTTCCTTATCAAGAGTGGCGGAGGAACAGGTCCTGTGAAGCCCGGCAACCGGTTGAATGTATTTCAGTCACGGTGCTAATTCCTGCGGATTATCCGAAAGATGAGGGCTATGTACAAAACGATGTCGGCACTCCCAATCGGGGGTGTCGTTTTTCTTTGGAAGGAGTTTTTTCAGTATGGCAAGATCACTTTTTACCTCTGAATCTGTAACAGAGGGACATCCGGATAAAATTTGTGACCAGATTTCAGATGCGGTTCTGGATACAATTCTGGCACAAGACCCTAAGGCACGCGTTGCTTGTGAGACCTCTACTTGTACCGGTTTGGTACTTTGCATGGGAGAGATCACAACGACTGCAAAGGTGGATATTCCCCAGATTGCCCGAGAAGTAATTCTGGATATCGGCTATGACAGAGCGAAATATGGCTTTGATGGGGATACTTGTTCTGTTCTGTTGGCAATGAATAAACAGTCTCCGGATATTGCAATGGGTGTTAATGATGCCATTGAAACAAGAGGCGGCGCTTCCGCAGAAACCGGCGCAGGAGATCAGGGCATGATGTTTGGCTATGCCTGCGATGAAACAAAGGAATTGATGCCGCTGCCGATTTCTCTGGCACATAAGCTTTGTCTAAAATTGACAGAACTGCGGAAAGATAAGACCTTGCGTTATCTTCGCCCCGATGGGAAAGCACAGGTTACTGTGGAATATGAGGATGATAAGCCCATTCGTGTGGATACTGTTGTCATTTCCACTCAGCATGCCCCGGAGGTTTCTACAGAAACCATTCGTCAGGATATGTTGACTTATGTCATTCCTGCGGTAATTCCGGAGGAACTGTTGGATAGAGAGACGAAGTATTTCATCAATCCTACCGGACGGTTCGTTGTTGGTGGACCCCAGGGAGACAGTGGCTTGACCGGACGGAAAATTATTGTGGATACTTATGGTGGTATGGCAAGACATGGCGGTGGTGCATTCAGCGGAAAAGATCCGACAAAGGTAGACCGTTCCGCAGCTTATGCAACACGTTATATTGCCAAGAATATCGTGGCTGCCGGATTGGCAAAGCGGTGTGAGGTACAGCTTGCATATGCCATTGGGGTGGCAAATCCTGTTTCTGTCCGGGTGGATACTTTTGGAACAGGAACGGTTTCAGAGGAAATTCTCTCTCAGGCTGTACGCAAGGTATTCCGTTTGACCCCGGGTGGTATTATTGAGATGTTGGATCTGCAAAAGCCTCAGTATAGAAAACTGGCTGCTTACGGACATATGGGCAGAGAAGATCTTGGCGTTGCTTGGGAACGTCGGGATAAGGTAGAAGCATTGCAACAGGCGGTTGCAGAGTTGCAGTAATTCCATTCTATAGAAGTGCCTGAAGGCGACACTACGTAAAGCAGTGTCGCCTTTACATAATTGCAGACAGAGGACGAAGAAGTTCACCGATTGCAGCGACTTGTTCTGCCATTTCTTGTAATGCAGTGTCCGGTTGAAACGTTGTGGTATAGCTGTAGAATGCAATGCCCTGAACTGCTTCCTCTTTTAGCAGATATTGTACTTGCTGCAAAGGGAGATTCAGATTTTCCTGCCACTCGGTGCTACCACTTCCTGCCCAGGTGTCCTCTTTTCCGAATTTGTGTGTGCCAATGCCAATTACAAGAGAAACGTCGCTACAGGTAACCATTTCTTCCCAAAGGGAAACGGTTTCTGCAAAGGGGGCAGTTTCGTTTTGAAATCCAAAATATACTTGCGGAATCAGCACATCACAAAAGCCCTCTGTACTTGCCCACTTTGTCACATCTGCGTATTGGTTTTGATAATTTCCGCTGATTGTGCCTTGTGGACTGATGCTGAATTGTAGTGCGTCGTTGGTGGCTTTTACGGTTTGGTAGAGGGATTGCACCATTTCGTTGATTTGTTCCAAGCGGAATTGGGACAGGTCTGTTTCACCGCTTGCAGAAAAGCATTCGCTATCAAAACTCTCGCCTGTTGTAGGATAGAAATAATCGTCCAGATGTATTCCATCAAGGTCGTATTGCTGCACTAGTTCCTGTACACCATTGGCGATAAATTCTCGTACTTCCGGATAGGCTGGACAGAGCCAGTAATAGCCGTTTACCTCTTTCAGATAGGTTCCCTCCAGATACCATTGTTTTAATTGGTACGAGTCCGCAATGGCATCCATGGTTGTTTTTGTTCCGCAACGAAGGGGATTGATCCATCCGTGGGCAGAAAGTCCCAGAGCGTGGGCTTCTTCTAACATGATTTCTAACGGATCAAAACTCTGGTCTGTCCAATTACTTCCCGGTGGGAAAAGGTCAGAGGGATAGTAGGCATCTCCAAAGGCTCGTACATGGAGGTAGACTGTGTTAATTCCCAGGGCTTTGGCATCCTGAAATTGTGCTGCAATTGCATTGCGGAATTGCTCCTCTGTTTTTTCTGCAAGAATTTCTGCATAATTCATGACCGGAAACCACATGGCGTAAGTGGGTGTATCATTGCTCGGTACGTAGGTTGAAGTTGGTGCAGGCGTTGTTTCGCTTGCAACGTGAAGCTGTTCCAGTTCTTGTACCCGGTCTGCTAAATTGTCACAAAATAGGGCATCTTCCGGTGCGTCCTGGCTTGTTGCCGTGGTACATCCATCGCCGAAAACAAGAAAAAGTGCAACCAAGAGGGGAAAAAATCGTTTCATCATATATGCTCCTGATAGAATTCGTTTGTCTCAGAACTTGTTCTCACTTCTTCTATTCTATGCATTGCCTGTGAAATCCATGATAAAAAAACAGTAGAAATACGGCGAAAATCTGAAAAGTGAAAATGTGTCTTGCAAATTATATGGAAAACTGGTATAATAATAGCAAGACTGGAGGCGAGTGCCTCACCGAAATAAAGGAGAGATCGGAATGTTGTCAGATATTGAAATCGCACAGAACGCAAAGGTGGAACATATCGGGAAAATTGCTGCCTCTTTGTCGATTGCAGAAGAGGATATTGAGTATTATGGAAGCAATAAGGCAAAGCTGTCAGAGGCGTTGTATCGGAAAACAAAGGATAATCCGGATGGAAAACTAATCCTGGTTACGGCAATCAATCCTACTCCGGCAGGAGAGGGAAAAACAACGATCAGCGTTGGCTTGGCAGATGCTTTACATCAGCTTGGGAAAAAGACTGTTCTGGCATTGCGAGAACCCTCTCTTGGACCGGTGTTCGGCATTAAGGGCGGTGCAGCCGGTGGTGGTTATGCACAGGTTGTTCCCATGGAAGATATCAACCTGCATTTTACAGGGGATATGCACGCAATTACTGCGGCAAACAATCTGCTTTGTGCAATGCTGGACAATCATATGCAACAGGGGAACGTTCTGCGTATTGACCAGCGCCGGGTGATGCTCAAACGTGTACTGGATATGAATGACAGAGCACTTCGGAATACTGTAATCGGTCTTGGTAGTAAGGTAGACGGAATTCCAAGAAGCGATGGTTTCCAGATTACCGTGGCATCGGAAGTCATGGCAATTCTCTGTCTTGCATCGGATCTAAGCGATCTGAAAGAACGTCTTGGAAAGATTCTGGTGGCATATGATCTGGATGGCAATCCGGTTTATGCAAAAGATCTGGGCGCAAATGGTGCAATGACAGCACTCTTAAAGGATGCCATTAAGCCGAATCTGGTACAGACCTTGGAACACACCCCGGCATTGATTCACGGTGGACCTTTCGCCAATATTGCACACGGTTGTAACTCTCTTCGTGCAACAAAGCTTGCGCTGAAATTGGGAGATTATTGTGTTACAGAGGCAGGGTTTGGCTCTGATCTGGGGGCAGAGAAGTTCTTTGACATTAAGTGTCGTTATGGCGGATTAAAGCCGGATTGTGTTGTATTGGTTGCAACTGTCCGGGCGTTGAAGTATAACGGTGGCGTACCGAAAACAGAACTCACTACAGAAAATCTGGACGCTTTGAAGAAGGGAATTCTAAATCTTCAGGTGCATATTGAAAACATGAAGAAGTATGGCGTTCCGGTTGTCGTTGCGATTAACCGTTTCCAGAGTGATACCGGGGCAGAACTTGCTTTTGTCAAGGAATTCTGTGAGGGACTTGGTGCAGAAGTTGCACTGGCAGAAGTATTTGCCAATGGTGGCAAGGGCGGTCTGGAACTGGCGGAAAAGGTTTGCAAGACCATTGAAATAAAGCCCTCTCAATTCCACGTATTGTATGATACTAACCTCTCGGTAGAGGAAAAGGTTGGTCGGATTGCAACGGAAATTTATCGTGCAGATGGGGTAACATTTACTGCGGCTGCAAAGAAAGCACTGGCACAGATTGAAGCACTGGGCTGCGGAAATCTTCCGGTATGTGTGGCAAAGACACAGTATTCTCTCTCTGATGATCCAACAAAGCTTGGAAAGCCGGAACATTTTACGTTGACGGTAAGAGATGTCACCTTGTCCAATGGTGCAGGCTTTATTGTGGTACTTACCGGAAACATTATGACAATGCCCGGTTTGCCAAAGTCGCCGGCAGCGTTGCGGATTGATTGCGACAATGAGGGGAACATTACAGGATTGTTCTAAGAGGAATGCATATGGAAAAATTGCAGATAACCACCCATACGCCGGAGAAAACCATGGCAGTTGCCATGAAAATCGGAACGTTGCTGCGCCCCGGAGATGTGATTGCGTATTTTGGAGGACTTGGTGTAGGGAAAACCACCTTTACCAGAGGCCTTGCAAAAGGAATGGGGTTGCCTGATGTGGTGTCGTCACCGACTTTTGCTATTGTTCAGGAATACCACGGAACCGGTTTGTCCCTGTATCACTTTGATATGTATCGGATTGATGGGGCAATGGATCTGGAGTCTACCGGGTTTTATGATTACCCTCTGGAGGAAAGCGTTTTTGCTATTGAATGGTCGGAAAATATTGCAGAGGAATTGCCGGATACTGCAATCAGAATTACGTTAAAACGTGTATCGGATACAACAAGAAAAATTACAATTGAAGGAGATGAACGGTTTGCGGATTTTGGGACTGGATACCAGTGGGAAAGTGGCAGCAGCAGCTTTGTATGACAGCGAACAAGCTTGCTTTCTGGCACAGCAGACCGTTTATACCAAGCGAACCCATTCTCAGGTGATTCTCCCTTTGGTAGAACGAATTCTCTCGGATGTGGGCGTGACGTGGGAAGATCTGGATGGCTTTGTGGTGGCAAAGGGACCGGGGTCTTATACCGGGTTGCGGATTGGCATTGCAGCAGGAAAAGCAATGGCATTTGCACAGAAAAAGCCTTGCCTTGGAATTTCTACCTTAGAGGGGCTTGCGTGGCAAGCACTCTCTTGGAATGGCTATCTCTGTCCGGTCATGGCAGCACGACAGACTTTGGTCTATGCCGGGATCTATCAAAGCGATACCAGACAGGTGCAGACAGTTTCTCCGGATGGAATGTTGGAACTTGCAACGCTAGAGGAGCAACTGGATGGACTTGATGCACCGGTGCTTCTTTTGGGAGATGGTGCAGCCCTTGTTTCGGAAAAGCCGGGACGGTTTGTGGCTTCTCCTGCACTGCTGTTACAGAATGGCACAGGAATTTGCCTTGCAGCGGCGGCACGACAGCAATGGCAAGATCCGGAGGCGTTGTTGCCGGAATATTTGCAGCCGGTAAAGGCAGAAAAGGACTTGCAGGAAAAACGGAAAAAGCAGGGCTAAAATATGCTTGCAATCTTGAAAAAAATATGATATAATGAGAGCAAAGGAGTCGTAGGCTATGAAGATTTGGATTGGATGCGATCATGCCGGGTTTGATCGGAAGCAAGAGGTAATCGCATTGCTGCAAAAACGTCAGCTTGAGGTTGAGGATTGCGGTTGTGACGGTTCTCGTGCAGATTATCCGGTGATTGCAAAGGCAGTTGCGACAGGGGTGGCAGAGAACCCCGGAGATATGGGAATTCTGATTTGTGGCACAGGGATTGGAATGTCCATTGCTGCCAATAAAATCCCCGGTGTTCGTGCTGCACTTTGTACAGAGGCATTTTCTACAAAGTATACACGGTTGCACAATGATGCCAATGTGATGTGTATGGGTGCACGGACGCTTGGAAGTGGCGTGGCACTGGAACTGGTAGAACTGTTTCTGGATACTCCCTTTGAGGGCGGACGACACAAGAAACGTGTAGATATGATTACGGAATTGGAAAAATAGATTGGAGGAAGAAACGATGGCTGGCATTCATGTAGTAGACCATCCACTGGTACAACATAAGATTTCCCTGATGCGGGATAAGACAACAGGTGTAAAGGAGTTCCGGGAACTCACTTCGGAAACAGCAATGTTAATTTGCTATGAGGCAACCAGAGATCTGCCGATGAAAGAAATCACAATTGAAACACACCAGGGCATTGCAAAAACAAAGGTGATTTCCGGTAGAAAGTTGGCATTTGTGCCGATTCTTCGTGCAGGTCTGGGACTGATTGACGGAGTTACCTCTTTGATTCCCGCAGCAAAGATTGGTCACATCGGCATTTTCTGCGAACCGGGAACTCACGATGCAGTGAAGTATTATTCCAAGATGCCCGATGATATTGCAGAACGTGAAGTAATTGTGGTAGATGCTATGTTGGCAACCGGTACTTCCGCAATTGCTGCAATTTCTGATTTGAAGAAAATGGGTGTAAAGAGCGTAAAATTCCTGTGTATTCTGACTTGTCCGGAGGGAAGAGATGCACTGCTGAAAGCACATCCTGATGTGGATATTTATTGCGGTGGCGTGGATGAGACCATTAACGAAGAGGGATATATTGTCCCGGGTCTTGGAGATGCAGGGGATCGCATCTTTGGCACAAAGTAATCCTACTATATATAGTATAAAAAATAAGCAGTTGTTCCGATTTTTGTTCGGGACAACTGCTTTTGTATTTGAGAACAAGTTCTTAAGGCAACACCACACAAAGAACATCCGTGCAATCTTTGTGCAGTGTCGTCTTAGTATTCGTATTTTGCAATGAGTTCGAGAGAAACTTCCTTTTTGGTGCGTCGGGTGTCCATTGCCATTTTTTCAATGTACCGATGGGCTTCTTCCTCTTCCATTTTTGCATTGGTAATCAGCAAGAGTTTCGCTCTGGATACATAGCGTTGTTCTTCTAGTTTTGCACGTAGCTTTTTGTTTTCCTTTTGTAACACCGTCAGACGATTGTGAAATGCACTGCCGGTGCGGATTGCTTGTAGAAATGCAGACTTGTTGATGGGTCTGGAAACAACGCAAACACCATAGGATGCAGTGCGGTTTGCCATTTCTTCTGCTGCATCTGCTTTGCAAATCAGGAGAATTCCGGCACAAGTCGTTTCACTAAGCTTGAGAGAAAGCTGATAGCCGGATTCGTCTTGTAATGGGGCGTTGATGATAATCAGCCCATACTCTTCGTGAGAGATGGCACGTCTGGCTTCGCTGCCACTTGTCATGGTAGAAATTGTACCACAACCGCAGGATTTTAAAAAGCTTGCAAAGTCCTGTAGCCCTTTTTCAGAGCCGGAAATAATCAGGGTACGTTCTGCATACACCTTGCTATCGCCTCCTCGTACTTAAAAATAGCGGTTGAAGCAGAATTCTTGCTTATCCGGTGCAGCGGTATAATCCTGTACCTGTTGTCGCATGGCAACAGAAAAATCCTGAATCAGAGTTGCCGGTAAAACGGATTGTACAAATTCACTTTTTTCTGCCAGTACAATGGCATCTTCTAAGGTCTTAGGCAGTGTTGCAAAGGATGCATTGTCGTTGGCAGCGTTCATGTTTTCTGTCAGCGTTTCATTCCCGGCGATTCCTGCCATTCCGGCATTCAGCAGCATCTGGAACGTGATATAGGGGTTGCAATACGCATCTGCGGAGCGGAATTCGATAAAGGCATCTTCTCCCGGTGCATAAAGCAGTTGAATCAAGGGCGTGCGGTTTTCGTCAGACCAGTTAATTCTGGAGGGAGCAGTGCGTGCGCCAAAACGCTCATAAGAATTGATGGTGGGATTAGAGAACATGGTGAATTCTTGTACCCGATTGAGAATCCCGGCAATAAATGCACGCCCTTCCGGTAACATGGTATCTCCACTTGTGCCAAAGATACTCTTGTCCTCTTTTTTGACGTGAAGAGTGATTTTTAAGGCACTTCCACATTCGTTGGCAAAAGGCATTGGCATAAAGGAGGCGTAAAATCCATTCTGGGCTGCAATGGTCTTGACCACTGTTTTATAGTGGATCATGTTGTCCGCAGCAGTCAGGGGATTGCTTCTGGCAAAATCAATTTCATTTTGTCCCGGACCATGCTTGTGGCAGGAAGTTGTAGGGTTTAGTCCCATCTCCTCCAGAGACAGACAGATCTCTCTTCTGGTGTTTTCGCATTGATCCAGTGGTGCAACGTCTAAATAACCGCCATTGTCACAAGGGGTATGGGTTGGCTTTCCGGACATATCTGTTTCAAAGAGATAAAATTCACATCGTGTCCCCATTTCACATTGCAAGCCATACTTCTGAATGGACTTCATGGTTTCCCGGAGATTGCGTCGGAGATCTCCATGATAAGGCGTACCATCCATTTGATAGAGGTTGCAGAAGAACCGTACTACTCGTCCGGATTGTGGTCGCCAAGGAAGTACAGAGAGGGTGGATGTATCCGGTTTGAGCAGCAGATTTTTGTGAGAGGATTCCAACAGCCCTGCGGCATTAAACGGGATGCCATAGGCAATGGCACGGTGGAGTTCTCGTGGGAGAATTGCAATATTTTTCATATTGCCAAAGGTGTCGCAGAATGTCATGCGAATGAATTTCACATCATTTTCTTCAAGAAATTCCGATAAATCAGTTTCAGAAATAAACATAGGCTACCTCCTGAATATTCAGGCAGCAAGGGCTAGGGCAAAATCGTCAGATGTTTTTTGTGCGGTGTTGCCCTAGGCAAATGTCTTTACAGTGTTCTGCTATGCTGCCTACATATTTTAATTATAGCACATAGAATGTGTAAGTAAAACAAGTAGTTGAATATATTTTTTTGCTTTTTCATGAAACAGGAAAATAAAGGAACGTATTATAGAAAAAACCGTACAAAATCGTCAGATGTTCTTTGTACAGAGTCATCTTAGAGGAATCGTGTGGCAAACTCACCAAATTCGGAAGAAATTCCTTGTGAAAATGCACAAATCCGAAAGAACCGCCAAAAATGTGGGAAAATCACTTGTCAAGAAGAAAAATATTTGGTATAATAAAATAGTATCTGCAAGTCGGACAACGATTTTATCTA
>CAYXKI010000053.1:0-9592 GCA_964465095.1 uncultured Ruminococcus sp. | reverse complement strand
CTGCGTCTGTGATATCTACTCTACCATCCAGGTTTACGTCACCCAGCAGCAGACCGGTAGTAGAACCTGTCTTTGTGGTTGTCGTAGCATCCGGATCAGTTGTCTTATCCGTCTTTGCAGTTGTTGTTGTCTCGTCAGGTGCTGTAGTAGTAGTAGCCTTTGTTGTAGTAGCAGAAGCATCACGCTCAATATACGGAGCCTCATCATCAATGAAGGAAACAACCCAGCAAAGCGGAGCATTCCAGTTGATGGTTACTTCGTTTACAGACCAAGCCTCAACGTTATCCAGGTAGCAAGTCATCGGTGCGATTGTACCAATCTTGTAACCCTGACCCTGAATCATCGGGTCGTTCATGTTGGAGTTCGGACCACCGGACAGAACACCATACGGTGCATACGGGAAGTCAGTGCTGTTCAACTGACCAGACCACCATCTGTGGTGCGGGTACTTTGTAGAGTGCTCACCATAACCGGTGATATAAGACTGCTCAAGCGGGTTTACACCAAGCAGATAGTCAAATGCAGTGGTAACACCATCGATATACTTTACTTCACCAGTTGCATCATAAGCCAGAGCCATTGCAATGGTGTTGTTGATAACCATGGAGTTAGAGCCCCACTCATAACCATCTTCCAGAGCGATTGTGTCGTTGACACCAGTACCAGTAGAAGAATCATAGCTCCATACTTCTGCATCATAGGTCAAGCCCTTGTAAGGAGAACCATATGCAGAAGTGGACTGTACACTCAGGAAGTAGTCTGCTGCCTGAATAACCTGTTCCTTCAGAGTGTCTACTTCGTCAGAAGTCAGCAGACCCTTTTCCAGCATTTCTGCGGAGTTTACATACAGGGAGATAGAACCAACACTGTTCAGTGTGCCCCATGTGAACAGAGAGCATGTGCCATCGTTCTCACCACCGTACAGAGCAGTGGAGATTTCCAGAGCCTTTGCATTGTCTGTACCATAAGCATTTGTACCATACTTCATCAGTTCGGTATAGTACTTGGAATTGCCAGTTGTGATATACAGTTCACAAGCTGCCCAGTAGAATTCGTCGCTGACCTCAGAGTCACCGTAAGGGCCACCGCCCTTATTCTGATCCAGAGGAGCATACATACCAGTAGAAGTGAAGCCTACTTCAGAGAAGGGCTGATAGTTTGTCTGTGCTGCGCTGTAAGCCAGTTCAGCCTTTTCCAGCAGCTTTGCTGCATAAGAAGAATCATAATCCTCGAACAGACGAGAAGCCTGTGCACAAGCAGCCGCAAAGTTCAGAGTAGCTGCATAAGTTACCGGCTTTACAATACGCATCGGTCTCTTAGAACCAGAAGCATCGCCGTCATCATCATACGGAGCAACAGCCAGACCGGTCCACTTGTAGTCATGCATCTTGTGGTATACCATACCATCGGTACGCTGCATTTCCAGGAAGAAGTCCAGTTCAACCTTGCACTCGTCCAGAATGTCAGGAATGTTGTTGGAAGTTTCATCGGTCGGCAGAGACATCAGGTCAGAACCTACTGCCCACTTGTCTGCCTTATCAACCATAAGAGATCTCTCATACATGTTCATCAATGTCCACAGAGAGATACCGCCGTTTACGACATACTTACCATAGTCGCCGGCATCGTACCAACCGCCGGAGCAGTCAAGCTGCTGTGAATAAGTCGGCTGAGAAGTGTACTGCATTACCCACTCGTCTGCAATATATGCAATATCGGGCTGGTGGCAGTCCTCACGTCCCAGAGTCTTGCCGCTTCCCTCAACGGTCTGCGGAGACGGGATGTAAGCGTCTTCTGTATCAGCAGAACGGTTCTGGTAGAAATAGTTCAACGCATAGGTCAACATATCCTCGCTGTAGAATGTTTCCAACAGGTTGGTGTTGATGTCGAATGCGATAGATGTCTTACCATCAACCTTAATGGTATAACCCTTACCCTCTTCTGTGAAGTCGGTAAAGTCAACTGCCTGGGTGTAGTTCCAAGCACCAGTATCATAAGTTACTGTACCATCGGTTGTGCCCTCATATACAACCTTACCGCTTGCATTGAGAACCTGGAAGTCATACTGTGTGGTATCGCCTTTTTCTACTGTCAGAACAGCAGTTTTCTTACCATTCGGATAATAACCTACCTGGTTTACTTCGATACCGGTTACTTCATAATCGCCCTCTGCAACATAGTCACTCTTATCATCTGTCATATCGATCAGAGCCAGGTTATCGAAACGAACGATTGTACCAGCCGGGAAGCACTCTGTCTGAGTGTATTGACCAGTACCGCCCATGTGGAATGTCCACTCACCAGTACCGTTTGCACCATCCTGTGCCTGGAACTCATATGCATATGTTGTCCAGGTATTTGCCGGAATTGTGATACCTTTCCACTTATCCCAGCCCTCATAATACTGAATTGTCTCGCCGGTAGCAGATGCGCTCTTCAGCTTGGATTCCAGTTCGCTCTGAGAGATGCCTGCGGTATAGGACATGTTCAGTACAGTACCGTTGCCGTGCCACATTTCCTTATCATCATCTGTCATATCACCGAGTTTTGCATACATATGACCGGAATTGGTCGGGTTTACGGAATAAGTCAGACGATAGGTGTGATTTGCTTCAATTGTCAGGTTTCTGTGACGGAACTGACAGTCCCAACGGTCCTCACCGCCGTTACCAGTACCACCTGGGTTGGAAATCAGGATTGCATAGATGCCATCTGTGATGTCGAATGACATTGTACCAGTCGCACTCTCACAAATGTGCCAAGGCAAGCCCTTGCCTTCTTCGAAAGTACCTTCGCCAAGTTCTTCACCAGCGAACGCTGTCAGTGCAGACAGAGAAGCCAGACCAGTTGCGGTAGCGGAAACAGCCATAACCGCAGCAGAAGCCATAGCGACTACTTTCTTGCCGAGTTTGTTTTTCAGCATAAGTATCCTCCTTGAAAAATAGAGTTTTTTGATTGGAACACGGGTACACATGTTCCGAAAAGAACGAGTTTCTATAAGTGTTTCCCAAAAAGAAGCGATTATAGAAGTCCTCAACGATCTTTTCCGGAAAAAGCCGGACTATGTACCCTTCGTTCTTGTTGTATAGGCGCAACAATCCCATCTGAGCACATATTTTCTCGTTTCATTTATTATAACACACTCACATTTTGTTGTAAAGTAGATTCACAAAATTCAGTAAAAACAGCTAAACACTTCTCTCGTTTTTTGAGCACTTTGACGAAAGTAAAATCCATTCTATGGTCTATTTTCAAAAAATTTACCATGTAGAAATACCAAAACAGAAAAGCCACAAGAGATTTTCTTTTCTCCTGTGGCTTTTTCTCTATAATTGCCATATTTTGCACTGCAAATATAGCTTTTTTCATGTTTCAGACGAATCTGTTCCCCCGTTAGTCTGTTACCGGCAATTGAGTAACCAGAAGAACGATAAACTGCATCAGAACCGTAGCATCTGAAGCGTTCACATCGCCGTCCTTATAGCAATCTGCGTTTGCTTTTGCCTGTTCATTCAGGGATACAGCGCCGGCTGCTGCCTTATTCAACAGAACTGCATCGGTAACGTCAACTCTGCCATCCAGATTAACATCACCATAAATTGTAGCACTTGCGGTAATGGTGTTCTTCTTGGTGGTAGTGGTTGTCTTGCTTGTTGAAGCGGTTGTGGTTGCGGTGTTCTTTGTTGTTGTGGTAGTTGTTACTTTCTTTGTAGTTGTAGTCGTTGTCTTTGTTGTTGAAGTAGTTGTGCTGGAAGAAACGCTGCTTGCAGCATCGGTGTAAACGGTGATGGACTGTACTGTAAAGGTATCGCAGTCGATCCACCATACGCCAAATTTCAACTGACCGCCGTACTGTGTCTGGATAATCGAAGCAGTATCAGAATCTACATCCCAGGTAATTGTACCGGTTTTTGAACTGATGACTTCCTTCATATCCTCTGTCTGTGTCCAATAATCCGGTGCAACGCTGGTAGAAGAACCAAATGCACCCTGCCATGTGCCGATTTCTCCGCTGCTAGCTTTGATTGTTACCTCAACCTTAGTGATGGTTTCATCTGTGGGGATATTGAAGATAGACCAATCCCAACCAATCATCTTATCTGTCGTCGGGAGATCGCTATAGGTGATCTTTTCGTTGATCTCTGCGCTGTAGATGCCATTGGAAGAACTAGAAGAAGCAGTAGTTGTGGTTACTGCGGTTTCAGCATCTGCAACAATGCTGACGATTTCTACATTATCTGCACCCGGCCAATATACGCTGAACTTTACAGAAGAGCCTACGTTAGACGGAACAGTGTATGTTACGGTGCAGGTGCCATCAGAACCAACCTTGACATCAGAGTCTACCTGATCCCATGTGCCTGTCCATGTACCGAAAGATACGCTTGCATTGGTATCATCAGATGTTACCTTAAAGGTAGCAGTGATTGTCTTTGCACTGCCCGGTACAAATTCAGCATACTTATAAACAGTACCATCAGTACCAGTTTCTGTCCCGGTGGTGAAGCTTACGCTGCTGCCGGAAGAACCGCTGTTTCCATTGCTGGAGGTAGTAGCAGACTTCGATGTAGTTGTTGTGGTTGCCTTTGTTGCTGTAGTGGTGGTGGTAGTAGTAGTAGCAGCAGTAGAACCTGCATCTCCAACGATGCTGATAAACTCTACGCTATCTGAACCCGGCCAATATACGCTGAACTTTACACTGGAACCTACATCAGAAGGCACAGTATAGGTAACGGTGCAGGTACCATCAGAGCCAACGGAAACGTCGGAATCTGCCTGAAGCCATTCGGAACCGTTCCATGTACCAAAGGATACACTGGAAGTCGTGTCAGAAGAAGTTACCTTATAAGTTGCAGTGATTGTCTTTGCCGTACCGGGAACGAATTCTGCATAAGCATATACGTTTCCATCTGTACCGGTTTCTGTACCGGTGGTAAAGCTGATGGACTTGCCGGAAGAAGTGCTTTCCTCTGTTGTGGTTGTCGTAGAGGACTTGGTTGTAGATGCCTTTGTGGTTGTTGTCTTTGCAGACTCTGTTGTAGTTGTGGTTGTGGTTGTAGTTGTTACAGCAGAAACGCTGCTAACGCCCTCAATAGAGGAATCGATAGAACCTGTCTGATAAAGTTCATACAGACCAGCGGCTGCGCCAACGATTCCGGCATTATAGTCCAGTGCAACCTCATTGCACTTATAATCCTGAATGGAATCTGTGTAAGTGAAGTTAGAGTCTGTCGGACCACCAACCAATGCACCAACCAGTGTATGACCGTTGCTGCTGTAACCGGTCTGACCAGTCATCTCATCGTTGCTGGAATAGCCGGAAGCTGCTCTGTGGTGTGCATACTTTGCGGAATTGTCGTCAAAGCCAACGACAAAGTTTGTGCTGATGGAGTTGTTACCCAGAATCATTGCCATCTGGCTCTTGCACCAGCTTGTGTAATCAAGGGTCTTATAGTGCTTGTAAGTTGCCAGTGCAGCAAGCTGCATTGTGGTGTTGTAACGGCAGCTACCCCAGGCATCTTCACAATAATATGTGCTCTCACTGGTGCACTTGTTGCCCAGATAAGTGTTGATCTTCGACCAGTCTGTGCTAGAGCCGGTAATCTCTGCCTGAAGAATTGCTGTACCAAGGCTGACATTGTTCCAACTCATAGGAGAATAAACGCCCCACTGACAACCGGAATTTCCGGACATTCCTGCGCCACTTGTATTCATAAAGGTGTTCAGGAATGTCTTATAGGTGCTGTCGTTGGTTGCCAGATACAGCCAAGCTGCTGCCCAAGCCTGATCATCATAATAGTCGTAGGAATTGTAGAAAGCACTTGTTCCCTCTGATGCGACAGAGTTATACTTTGTAGAGAATTCGTACAAAGCCTTTGCATAGGTCAAGTCCTCTGCGTTGCCAAAGTTGATATAGTTGACTGCCAATGCTGCTGCATATTCAGCGGCAATATCACTGGCACTGTTTGTTGTCGTATAAACAGTACGAGAGGAAGAGTCTTGTACCTCCGGCGCGCACCAGACAGCATGATCCTGATCACCATTTCCGATCTGGTAAATAAAGCTTGTAACGCTTCCACCGGACAGTGTGGTACAATCCTTAAAATACTGTGCGAAATAGTCTGTGATTGTCTGCAAATGTGCAGTCTGTCCCAGAGAATCGTAGGAATCCTTGAACTCGTAATAGCCCCAACCCAATGTAGAAGCGGTATAACCAGCCGGCAAACCGAACTTTACGTGGTCACCTGCATCATGGAAGCCACCGGTTACTGCATCATCGGTATGGCAATCATCACGCCAATCAAAGGCAGATGTTTCCCCAACCTCAGAACCACACATATTCGCATCGTAAAAATACATGGAATATTGCAGCAGTTTTGCATAGTTATCGTATGAGGCAGCAGATGCTGTCATCCCGGACAGGGCTGTCATACCAGACAGGGCTGTCGTTCCGGTCAGTAAAGTCGCTACACTTACAACACCAGCAAGCGCACGCTTCCCAAGACCAAGTTTCTTCATAAAAAAACTCCTTTCGTTTTCCGACCGATTTCAAGCATGAATTTTTGAAAATCCGTCAACTGTATGTGCAAAAATTGCCCATCATCCATTTTATCATACCTCACAAAAAAAATCAACACCTATTTCTCACCCTGCTAAATTTCTATGAAAATCCGACAAAAGAGAGGGGACTTTTTTGGACATTTCGTCAAAGAGCCGTGGAGAAAAATAAGGCAGCACCACATAAAGATTATGCGGTGTTGCCTATCAAATTCGAACCTCTACAGTTTTCTGCAAAAGCTGTTGTATTTTTTTCCAATCCGGCATCTCTGCCTGAATAAATGCATAAAATGCTTTGGAATGATTCGGGTAAAGAAAATGGGTAAATTCATGAAGCACCACGTACTCCATACATCGCACCGGCGCTGCCAGAAGACGAAGATTAAAAGTGAGAATTCCTCGTGTGGGGCGACAATTTCCCCACTGGGATACCATCGTCCGAAACTTGATTTCCGGATAGGAAATCTTATGGGCTTCATAAATCGGATAAACCGCACGACAAAGATTCTGGATCGCCTTTTGACAGGTGTCATACCACCAAGTATCAAAAACACGTTTCCGCTCTCCGGAATTTTCCGGATGCTGTACCTGAAGAAAAAGACGTTCTCCCTCTAAAAATACCGCAGAAGTTTTCCCTTGCGTCACTTCTAAGGTGTAATATTTTCCAAGATAGAGTACGCTTTCTCCTGTAACATACTGCACCGGATATTGCTGTCTTTTTTCCGCAGCTTCTTTTTGATACTCCTGCAACGTCTGTAGAATCTGTTTTTCATGCTGACGAATTACCTGTTCAATTTCCGCAAGGGAAACACGTTTTGGTGCAGAAACAGAAAGCCCGGTATCTTTTCGCAGGCGTAGGTTGATATTTTTCACCTGTTTCCACTCCACCGTATAGGAAACACGCTCTGTCCCAAGCTGAATTGTCTGTTTCATGATAATTTCTCCGACTATTTCCCGAAAAAAATCCCATACAATTGTCTTCCCAAAAGCACACCAAAAAGGCAACCCACGACACTCAAAAGAACGTAAGCCCCACCGGGAATATATCGTCCTTTCCGAAACAGTTCCACCGCTTCCAGAGAAAACGTAGAAAAGGTCGTAAATCCACCGCACACGCCGGTTTTCCAGAAAAGCACACTTTTCTCGGAAAAAATCTGGTTTCCGGCTGCGGCAACAAAGCCAATAGCAACCGCCCCGAGAAAATTGATTCCTAGCGTCAAAACCGGAAACTCTCCTTGTATCGGCAACAACCCGATACTATATCGTAGCACCGCACCCAATGCACCACCAAGTGCAACCAGTAAAAACGACAGCATCATCGTAACGGATTCCGGGAGAACCGTTTCAGGAATGGAATTGTAATTCCACCAACCAGATTTCCAAGAATTGCAACCGGGAAATAAAGGATTGCTTTCTCAGGGCTTGGACATCCTGCCAGAACATACGTGAACACATCTGCTACGCAGTGATTGAACCCGGAGAGAATAAACACCAGAATCGGCATTACCACAACAAAAAGCGAGGCAATTGTATCCTTTTTCTCCGTGCAGCGACGATTGCCCTCCACAGCAGAGAACATCATAATGCCACAAAAGAACGCCAAAATGAATGAACTAAGCAGATTGTCCTCAAGTTTTGCTGTCATTGCAGACTGAGCACGTTCTGTTAAAGTAACCTCCAATCCGGTTACAGTAGCAGTTGCAAAACGTGTCAAACGAATCAATACCGCAGTCAGAGATGCCCCCACCGCATTGGCAAGCAAGGTGAAAAACGTCTCCCCCAGATACGCCTTATCCCGATCCAGAATATAGCCAACTTTCCCGGTATAAAGACCATATTGCAGATGTACAATACAGAACAAGCCCAAAGAGAACAAAAATGCTCCCATATAGCGATTGTCACAAGACATATTGACGATTCCACCAATGCCGATCATCAAACCGGACAAGACACCGTCCACAAAAAAGGACAGCCATTTGTTTTTCTTCTTTTGTTTTTCCATGGTTTTCTGACTCCAATCAGATCTGAAAATATTTTTTCGGGTCTTCCCCGTTTACAGCGAGAATCCGCAAAGGCTGCTGCAAATCAGGCAGCAGAAAGCCACCATCAATACACGCCCCGCTACAATATGCAAACATAGAGGGATACGTATCCCCATCAAAATAAAAGGGTTCTCTCTGATTTTCCGGATTTACACCGGTTGTGTAAACTGCATCTGCATAGTGAAAAATCACACCCACTTTTTCCGTGCGATTTTTTCGCAAAAATGCAATCAAATCGGATGCGTTCACAAGTATGCTTTCCCAATCAAACACAACATTCATCTTTTTTCATCCTTTCTAAGAGCCGGAACAGGCTCTGACAACTGTGCACAAAAAACAGCACACCGCAAAAGGAGCAGTTGTGCTGTTTCTGCAATTAAAGGCACCGTTGCCTATCATCCTGCCTTATTCTGCTTCACTAAGTTTTGTGCCACAATTGCCGCAAAATCCGAAGGTATACTTATCATCAAATTTTGCACCGCATTTGCTGCAAACCCGGAAGCCTTTCAGTTGACTCAGATCCCCCTGCATACTACGAATCCGACGCTTTCTGTCGTCAATATCCGCACAGAGTTCCAGTTCTGCTGTATGATCCCCCTTCGGGTTCTCATAGAAAAGTCTGCCGATTTCAGTCATCAGTTCTGTAATCCGATCCTTTTCATAGGCAATCTTCTTTTTCAGGTTGCCGGTCTCTGCCGCATTTTTAGAAGATTCTGTAATGCTACGGCTTGTCTGATTGATTTTATCCATTATTTTCATAACACGTTCTCCTATCCACAGAGCATTTTTCCCATACTCTGCTATCCTTGTTGTATTTTAGGCAATACCGCACAAAGAACATCTGATAATTTTGCACGTCATCTGCTTGCATATTTTCCGTCATCTCGCACAAAAATCCTTTGACAGGCGAAAGCCTGCCTGCACGATTTTTGCACAATCTGACAAAAAATCTGACTACGCATCTGACGCACAATCTTTGTGCGGTGTTGCCT
>CAYXKI010000052.1:0-9625 GCA_964465095.1 uncultured Ruminococcus sp. | reverse complement strand
GTATCAAATTGATGCTTGCCAACGCAAAATTGGAGAGTATGTAAAGAAATAGAAAAACTTTTCACCGCACCAATCAAGTCTACCCAGCCATAGAAGCTTTTTGATGCAACAATTTCTCGAAAATGTTGCCGGGGTCAAGGGGCGAGCAGCCCCTTGTCGCTGTCCGCAGACAGCGAAACACTCCGCGCAATACTCATGCGCGCGGCGAAGAGGGTGAGAAATCCGAAGGATTTCGAGGGAGAGCGAACAAGACCGCTCTCCCTTTCTCTATGTGCCAGAACAGTGAAGCCTTGGAAACGTTCCAGTGGAACGTTTTCAACGAGAATCAACGAGAACAAGCCCCTCCCTCCGTCACGGCATCCGCCGTGCCACCTCCCTCTGAGAGGGAGACTTTTTTGGGGGAACGTTTTGGGCGAATCAAAACGAACACCAAACGAAATAAACCACCCCAAGGCTCCCTCTCTGAGGGAGCTGTCTGCTTTAGCAGACTGAGGGAGTCTTCCACTCCCCTCCCTCGGAGAGGGCGGCTTTTCCTGGAACACGCTCACCCAACAGGGGTATGAACCACAGATCACTGATCCACAGTTCATATGATCCACAGTTCATAGGGGGTACTGAACTACAGTTCATAGGTGATACTGATCCACAGTTCATACAAGAAAACAAGAATATAAAACAAGAGAGAAAACAAGAATACTGTTCAAAGAAACCCATAGACCTATGACACCCATGTCCTATGACATCCATGTCACCGGGGACACCCATGTCACCCCCTGCTAGGACATCCATGTCACCCCCTGCTAGGACACCCATGTCCTACAAGAAAACAAGAATACAAAACAAGAATAAAAAACAAGAATAGAAAACTGTTCTTCCAAGCCACTCACCTCCCTATTCCGGGGAGGTTTTTTTGTGCCCTTTTTTGTGCCCTTTTTTCCCTCGAAATATGCCCTCAAAAACCGCAAATTTTCCCCCTCTTGCAGACCCCGGAATTTCTTCCAGAATCATGCAATTTTCGCCCTGAATGTAAATATTCATAAGATATAAAATAAAACTTTTATGAAAGTTGAACGTTCGCGTTCAACTTTTTGCCGTTTTGGCGCTATTAGTGAGAGGGGGTTGCAGCAGAGTAGAAAAATTGAGGTCAAAAAACAGGACGAAACCGAGACGAAAAAGGAGCGAGGAAAATGGTTGAGACAAAAGGCAAGATTCAGAAGAAATTGTTTTGCTGCTACTACGCAGCAACCGGCAACGTGGAGGAGGCTGCAAAGCTTGCAGGCTTTCAGGGGAAAGATGCCATCGCCAAAGGGGCAGAACTTTTGCGCCAGCCCTGGTGTCAGGAATTGGTGGAAGTGTATCGGGGGTGCTTTCAACAGAATCCATCCGGACTTGTACAGACGGGACTGAACCGATTGGCACTGGGACACAGCAACGATGCGATACAGCTTTTGTACACAGAGGGAAACCTTACACCGGAGGCGATAGACAGCTTAGATTTGTTCTCGGTGTCCTCCATCAAGAAAGACAAGGCAGGTGGGGTGGAAATCCATTTCTTTGACCGGATCAAGGCGCTGGAAACCCTGTATCAATGCAGCAACGAAGCAGAGGGCAAAGCAGCCGCACAGGCGCTGATGGCAGCCCTTGGGGACGAGGGAGAGGAGAACTAGCCAATGCGATTTTCAGAACATCAAAAGCTTGCAGCCTCCTGGTGGCGGAGAAAGCCCTATAGCGACTATGAAGCCATTATCTGCGACGGTGCAGTGCGGTCGGGAAAAACCATGTCCATGACACTCGGCTTTGTTTCCTGGGCAATGACACAGTTTCAGGACGCAAATTTTGCCCTGTGCGGAAAAACCATTACCTCCCTGAAACGCAACGTGGCAACACCGCTGATCCGTCAGTTCGGAAGCCTTGGGTATACCTGTCTGGAACGGGTCAGCAAAAATTACATCGACATCTCCCTTTGCGGACGACACAATCGCTTTTACCTCTTCGGGGGCAAGGATGAGGCTTCTGCCTCGCTGATTCAGGGAATCACCCTTGCAGGGGTCTTTCTGGACGAGGTGGCACTGATGCCACGTTCCTTTGTGGAACAGGCTATTGCACGATGCAGCGTTGCCGGTTCCCGGATCTGGTTCAATTGCAACCCGGAAAGTCCCACCCACTGGTTCTATCGGGAGTGGATTCGCCACGCAGAAGAAAAACACGCCTTGTATCTCCACTTCACCATGGAGGATAATCCCTCTCTTACCAAGTCCATCCGACAGCGATATGAACGGCTTTACAGCGGTGCATTTTACGATCGCTTTGTTCTGGGCAAATGGACAGCCGCCGACGGACTGGTTTATCCTATGTTTTCTCAGCATACCCACGTGGTAGAGGAAGCCCCGGATTGTGAGGAATACTGGATCTCCTGCGATTATGGCACTGTGAACCCCTCCTCCTTTGGACTGTGGGGCGTTCGGGATGGGATATGGTATCGCCTCCGGGAGTATTACTACGACGCAAGAGTCCGGGGAGAACGGCGAACCGATGAGGAACATTATGCCGCCTTGGAAGAACTTGCAGGAGATTTCCCGGTAAAGTGCGTGGTGGTTGACCCCTCTGCTGCAAGCTTTCTCGCTTGTATCCGTTCTCACGGACGATTCCGGGCAGTGCCGGCAGACAATCAGGTGTTGCTTGGCATCCAACAAGTCAGCCGCCTTTTGCAGGAGGGAAAGTTGCGGTTTACCCGGGCGTGTACCGACCTGATCCGGGAATTCCAACAGTATTGTTGGAGTGATTCCGTCAAAGGGGACATTCCCAAAAAGGAACACGACCACGCAATGGATGAGATGCGCTATTTCGTCAGAACCATCGCCTGTGGACAAAAAGAAGAAGTTGTGGCGGTATCGGTAGGGAGATAGCAAAGGCAACACCGCACAAAGAAAGGAGAAAAAAGTAATGGATCTGAAAACACAATTGGAAAGTCTGAACAATTACACCCGACGCAATTTCACCGAAGAGGAAGTATATCTCTTCCCGGTGCACTTGTGTGACAATGAAATTGACCGGGATGGGGAGCGGTTTTCCCTGTCTGCACTGACGCAACTAAAAAAACTTTTCGTGGGAAAAACCGGAATTTTCGACCACAATCCAAAAGGAGAGCACCAGACCGCCCGGATCTATGCCACGGAACTTGTGACAGATGTTTCACGTGAAACATCCGCAGGAGAGCCTTATACGTACCTGAAAGGGTATGCCTATATGGTGCGGACGGAGAAGAACCGGGATCTGATTCTGGAGATTGACGGTGGCATCAAAAAAGAGGTCAGCGTCTCCTGTAGCGCAAAAAGTCAGTGCTGTTCCATCTGTGGCTGTGACAGACGCACACACCCTTGTGTCCATCAGGTAGGGGCTGTTTACGACGGAGTGATGTGTCATGTGGTACTATCGGAGATTCTGGATGCCTATGAGTGGAGTTTTGTAGCAATTCCGGCACAGCGTGAGGCAGGGATTACAAAGCAATATGCAGATGATCTCAGCACAAGAAAACAGATCACCCACTTAGAAAAAGAACTTAGGCAAGCAAAGGCACTGATCCGGGAACTGGACGAGGAGGTATGCAAAGAGATTGTGCGATTGCGATTTCTGGTAGAGGGAGTGACAAAAGAGGATGCGGTTTCTAAGGCGGTAAAGCGAATGGATCTGACAGAACGGATTGCCTTTCGGGAGAGTCTCCGGAAGCAGTTGAAAAAATCCTGTCCCGGACAGCTTTCCACCCCAGAAGAACACAAAACCATGCCATCGGAAAACCGGGCATTTCAGATATAAGAACTTGTTCTAAGGAGGTGAGAACCATGGACAAAACAGAAGTTGCCAAGGCGTTTCTTCTCTTCTGCGGAGAAGAGGGGGCAGAAGTTACTTATGAGGGGCTGTTGGATCAGGGAATCGAAACAGTCAAGCGGAATCTGAAAGCAAATGCAGACGAAACAGAAACCCGGCTTTGCTATCTTGCTGCTGCGGTAGCTTACCGGCAATATGTGAATATCACTGCCCCAAGGGACAAAGTCGCCTGTACCTTTGCCGGTACCATTGCAGAGAATACGGATGCCACGCAAAAACTGGAGACCGCAAAACTGATTCTGGAATGTCACTATGCCAATTGCATTGATCTTCTGAAAGAACAGGACTTTGTCTTTGTGGCAGTAAAGGGGTGAAAAAAACAATGACACTGGAAAAATGGACACAGGAGATCCGGGAAAAGGTGCAACAGCGTACCACTTATCCGGTCTATGATGCCTTTGATCCAAAGGCACTGGAAAAGCGAGAACTGCCCTTCTGGGTGGTGACGGTGAAAACGGTAGAAACCGACACGCCTTTTCTCACAAAGGAACTTCTCTGCTATGACGCAGCGGTAACCATGACACTTGCCTTTGTCACCATCCCACAGACCAACGCCAACGAGAGTTTCAGTAGCTTCTACTTGGTTGCCATTCCGGCAATGCACGCTGTAGGGTTTACGGTGACAAAAACCCGATGCACCAAGGCAGAGGTGGTACAACGTCTTGGGCGGATGGTACTGGAGGGAGAATTTGTAGGACGTGCAGTCTTTACTTGTCGGAAAGAGGAGGAGGTTGGCGGATGAGTGCATTTTTTCCTGTTCCAAGGCAATGCTTTCCGGTAACGCTGGGAGACCTGACCATTTATGCAACGGCGTGGCGACTTTGGAGAGAGCGACAATACAGAGAATCCGGCAGTGTCAACGGTGGGGGCTTTGTCACCAATTTCAGCAAGCGCACCAGACGCTTGGAACTCAAGGGGAAATTATATTTCCGGGACACCCCGGCAGACACCATTCTCCCCTTAGATGCTGCCATAGAGGATGCCACACGGTATCAGATTACCTTACGAGGGATGAACTGCTTTGCGGTGACGCTGATTGGCTATACCGTAGAGGAGTGTGCAGAATCCGGAGTGCTTTCCTGTACCTTGGAATTTGTGATACAGGGCACCTTGACAGAAGCAGAGGAGGAAGCCACATGAGTGTAAAACTGACGCTGACTACGCCGTCTCAGACCATCACCATGACAGAGCGTTCCCTTGCTGCCTTTGTTCTGGAAAAGGAGATGTACACCCCTTACAGCACCCTCAGTGGCACAGCGTATGGAACGTTTTCCTTGCAACAGCTTTCCGACACCGATCGCATCGGGCTGACCGTAGAGGATACGGTGTTGCACCTTGGCACAGTCGAACAGCTACGACTGGAACAGACAGAGGGGGTAACAAGGATACAGTTTCAATCCAAAGGGCTGACGGCAATGCTTTTGCACAATCAGCTCACCCCGGGACTTCATCCGGGAATGTCTCTGGACGGGATTCTGACAGAGTATTTCTCGTTCCCGGAGGAGATTACCTGGGAGTCCAGCACCGACACCAGCAATTATCTCTATGTCAAGGAGAATACAAGCCTTTGGGATGGCATCACCAACCTGACCTATAAGCTGACCCAGCGATATCCCTTTATTGCCGGGCACAATGAAGTGCGTATGACCCTCCCTACCACCTATCGTCAGTTTTACGGCAAAGAGAGCCTGCTTCTCGCCGCAGGAATGCAAACGAACCAGTCCCGGATTTACAGCGATTACTATATGGCAGATGTGGACGGAAATTACGCAGCCTTTCATGAAACCGAACCGGAGGCAACTGCAAGGGGCATTGTACGCACCAAAGAACTCGCCCTGGACCGACAATATCTCTATGACCCACAAGAGGCGCTTCGCTTTCGGCGGAAATTTGCAGACCGTGGGCTTGTAAGCTACTACACCGACTGGAACGGGGCACAGGCAGTTTCTCTGGGAGACCGGCTTTCTTATGACACGGTATTGGAGGAGGCAGTGATTACCTACATCCGCATGACCGGCAACGCAAAAGGCATCCGCACCCGGATGGGGTGTTACTTCGATGCATTTTACAACAGCGAAAGGGGGTGAAAACAATGGCATTATTTCCGAAAAAGAAACCAAAAGCACAGGCAAACGCTACCACCACGCTACAAAGTGTGGGAAGACCCAATCCCAATTGGGAGATGTATCCGGAGGGAGATCCTGCCCTTTACCGACAGCTTCGATGTGCTGTTCCGGTAATTGACGCAGCCCTTGGAAAAATTGTCCGCCTCACCGGCAGCTTTCGTCTGGTATCCGGTGATTCCCGGATGCAAGAGGCACTAGACAACTTTGTCCGCACTGTTCCTGTGGGCTTGACAGGGCAGTCCTTGCAAAGCTTTGCTGACAGCTATCTGGACAGCCTCCTGACCGACGGAAACGCCCTTGGGGAGATGATTGTCGACCCTCGCTCAGGAACGCTTGTGGGGCTGCAAACTGCCCCTTATCAGCGAATTCGCATTGCACCAGGTACACAGGGAATGGAGCGAGAATATTGGCTTCGGGAGACAGCACAGCAAGAGGAGGTGAAACTCAGTCACCCGGAGCGGATTTTGTTTACTGCCCTGAACCCTCCTCCGGGAGGAATCTATGGGGTTTCCATTCTCCACGGCTTACCGGCACTCAGTCGCATTCTCCTGCGGATTTATGAGTGTATCGGGCAGAATTACGATCGCATCGGCAATGTCCGCTATGCGGTAACCTATAAGCCCTCCGGAGATGGATATGACCGGGCATATGCCGGTGACAGGGCGGTTCAGATTGCCCAGCAATGGAGTGAGGGAATGCGTGCCGGTGCACGAGGAGAAATCCGGGATTTTGTCTGTGCCGGAGATGTAGACATTCGTGTCATCGGTTCCGACAACGCACTTCTGGACACAGAAGTTCCGGTGCGTCAGCTTCTGGAACAGCTTCTTGCAAAACTCTCCATTCCGCCCTTTCTGTTGGGACTGAATTGGTCTTCTACAGAGCGGATGAGTAGCCAACAGGCAGACATTCTGACCTCAGAACTGGAGTATTACCGGAGACTTTTAGAACCGGTACTCTGCAAAATCGGCATCGCATTTCTACGGCTTTCCGGTGCTTCGGCACAGGTTACGGTAGAGTGGGATACTATCAATTTACAGGATGAAACAGAACTTGCCCAGGCACGTCTTTGGAATGCCCAGGCAGAACAATTGGAAAGGACGATGTAACTTATGTATGAGAATCTGAAACTGGAAAAAGGAATGTATCATATCACAGGCAAAAGCTTTACACAGGTACTGGAGAGTCTTGACCCCTCAGAACAGTACAAGGACACCCCACTGTCAGGGCTAGATGCCTACGAACGTCAGCTCAAGCGGTTCGGCATTCATGTCTCCGGCATCTGCTGTGATCGGGTGGAAAAGTTCTTCTCCACCACAGACAGTGCGGTATTGTTCCCGGAGTTTATCCGCCGTGCCATCCGCAGTGGCATTGAACAGTCCGTCCTCTCAGAACTTGTGGCAGTGCACACCAGTTCGGAAAGCGGAGAATATCAGCCGGGAACATTTACAGACAACGAGGCATACACCACCACAACCCTCCAGGGAAAAGATCTGCCCACCTCTTCTTTTCTGGAACAGACCTCCACGGTACATCTGGAGAAATACGGCAGAACCATTCAGGCATCTTATGAGGCAATCCGCAGACAGCGTCTGGATGTGTTCGGGGTATTGCTTCGTTCTGTAGGCGTTCGCCTTTCCGGGGCAATCACCGGAAAAGCCATTGCACAGTTGTCCTCCGGGGCAGGGTCTACGGTAGACATTGCAGGAAACAGCCTTGCCTATAGCGATCTGGCATCCTTGTATGGGCTGTTCAGTGCCTATGACATGACCACGCTATTGGTCTCCCCCTCTGTGGCAGCAACAATCCTGTCTATGGAACAGATGCAGGAGATGGCATCTTCTCAGCCAAACCGCATTCTGCTTCCCTTTGGGGCACAGCTTGAAAAGTGTGGCACCATGGCGGATTCTTCCATCATTGGTCTGGATCGGAACTTTGCACTGGAGATGATCACTTGTGGAGATCTGCTTCTGGAAACCGACAAGCTGATTGAAAACCAGATGGATGTGATCACCGTTTCCCTCCGCACCGCTTTTCGTGTTATTCTGCCGGATGCTGTGCACGTTTTGACGCTGTAATTTAAGAACAAGTTCTAAGGCAACATCGCATACGTTTTGTGTGGTGTCTCCTAAAATTCCTTTCTAAAAAAATATGTCCTTCATGCAAAAAGCAGCCATTCCTCGTTTTCTGAGGATGGCTGCTTTTGCTTTTATGCAATACTTTCTATCTTACTTTTTTTCCGGCAAAATCGTGAAAAAGTGCTGTGCTGCGTGGAAAATTTCCCCGGAGCCAAGTTCCTGATACCCGGTTTTCTCTGCCGGCAATTCCAGATTCGGTGCATCAATCATGGCAGTCATAGGTTCCGGACAGAAATAGTGCTTTTCTCCACGGTCATTCCAGAGAATCCAGAACTGATAGCAATTAGACACTCCATAGCCAATGCCTTTTCCGGAGGCAGTGTCCAGCATCTTTACTCCACGGAAGGGTCTGCCGAATTTCTCCGGCAGGGTGCTTGCGGTGTACATATCGTTGTCTACTACACGCTTTACCGGACAGCTTGTGCCCTCTGCATATGCCTTGTCATAGTCTGTCAAAGGCAGAATTTCGCCGGTAGGCAGGCAGCGGTCGCTGAGTGTCCACTTTTCGGTAATAGGCACTTGAATGCGGATATCCTCTTCCCTTGCCCCAGTTACAAAAGGTGCAGCAATGGTGGTATGGGTTGCCACAGAAATGGGCAGCTTTTTCTGAGACTGGTTGATAATGGAGAAGCGATATTCCAAGCCATATTCACTGAGGACAAAGAAAAACTCCGCAGTAAAGGGCAGAGGCAGGTACTGGAAGAAAGGGTCTTCCTCGTTGTACACGTAAGCGGTCCGCAGCCATGCGCCGTCTTTATTGGCAGAATATGCGATTACGGTATGTTCCCGCTTGTGGAGAAAGCCGTGAATGTGGTTGTGATATGGGGCAGCCTCGTTTATCGGCAGTTGATAGGTTGCGTCAGAGGTTTTTAATACGCCATCTGCAAAGCGATTGGGGAGATAGAGGGTAGGAAGCCCCCAGACCTCCGGAGAAGCCTTGATGTCCTCCGGAGTGTTCTCCTCTTGCCAGCGGAAGAACTCCACACCGTTTTTTTCGTCCTGTAGACGCAGTACATTTGAACCAATTCCCGGGGCAATCAGTGCACGATATCCACCGGCAACCAGTTGAATACAATCCATCCCCTTCCAGGAGACCTTTTCTGCAAAATTTTTCTGTTCCATGAGCGTTCAGCGTTCCTTTCACTCTTAAGTATAACGAAATCATAACACTCTTAGTATAACACAGAATGAAAAAATTGTCTAGCAGATTTTTTCAATTTGAACATTTTGCACAATTTCGACTGTTATTTTTAGGCGACACAGGTGGGGGGAAGTGTTTAGGGGAGGGAGGTGCAGGCAAGAGTTGCGGAGGCAATGGATGGGGTACTGGATTTCAGCACAAACAAAAAAGAGCCGGAAGTATCATAAACTTCGGCTCAAACGAAAATAAAGAACAAACAAAGATGGGCAGCATTTTTGAGGGTAAAAAGAAATCCCGAAAACCACGTATCTACGCAATTTTCGGGATTATGTCTTGGT
>CAYXKI010000051.1:0-9900 GCA_964465095.1 uncultured Ruminococcus sp. | reverse complement strand
TTTGAAAATGTAGATTTCGAGTACTGTATGTCGGTAGTAGGCGGTTATTCGACAATTGTACTTGGAAAAGGAAGTAATTATTATTATTTTAAGGATTGCACTGTACGAAATAGTTATATTCGTGGGAATGGACATAGTGCAATGTTCGCGTCTTTTAATGGAGAGATTACCGAGAAAAATTATGAAAGCAGCAGTTATCTGGGGGACGATAGTACAATACCCAATCGGAGCAACACTGAAGAAACAATCACAATCAGTACTTGGTACTATACCTCTGTTCCAGATTTTTACGAAGCCGAACGCGCATGGTATTCAAAAAAGAGTGCAAGCACAGAATATGCTGGGAAGGAGTTGTTAGATACTTATCCTTTGATTTATGAGAACTGTGCTACGGTTGACTGTGAAGTATATGATTCTAGCATTCATTCCGGAACTTTCGTTTCGTGTATCCGTGGCTATGGAATTTTTAAAAACTGCTTTACCAATAGTACGATTTACGGAGATAAAAGATCTGGTGTCTTTATTGGCGCAGTAATCGGTACAGGAGATACAATTAGAGGGTTTTATTATCCTTTTGATGGAAAACGGGAATTTGCCTCTACTGTATTTGAGAGTTGTTATACTTTCGGTGCAATAGAGGGAAAAGAAATGATCGGTGGATTTATTGGAGTGGTGTTTAATGATGCGTATAAAGATGCCGGTAATCGACCGAGAAAAGCAAGTGATTTGGGAAAAGCGATCTTTTCCAATTGCTACTCCACTTCTTCTGTTGGTATGAAATACGCTGGTGAAAGTTCTATCGGCGGGTTTGCCGGAGATGTCTGGGGCAACTCACAGAATGTGTCAAAGGTAACAAATGAACAGAGTACGTCAGAGGAAACAAATGAACAAAGTACGTCAGAGGAAACGATAATATGCAATGTACCCGAAGGTGAAAGAGCACATATTTTTAAGAACTGTTATGCTGCCGGAGAAGTGGGTAACATTCTAACCAATACTAATACCGATAAAGGCGTTGAAAATGCAGTTGGTGGTTTTTTTGGAACCTACAATTTAGAGTATCCAGAAATGGATGTAAAAAATTGTTATTATGATAAGCAGACTACGGCAATGCGAGAACGAAAGATTGGTTGTGAAAAAATAACAAATGAAGATTATACTTCAACACTAGATTCAAATGTACAACTTGCCGAAACAATCGAAGGTATCACCGGCGTTTACACCGTTTCCAGCGAATCCAAGGGCGTTGACGGTCTGACCGACACCGTAGACATGGGGGATGACAGTGTCTGGAAACACGCTAACGAGTATTACCCACAACTGAGCTACTTCTTAGATGTTGGCGAGTACGATCTGACCGACCCGGTGCAGAAAATGCAATACGAGCGAGACATCCTCTATTACAACTGCTGCTATGCCTCCACCGCAACCGTATTTCTGGATCACTATGATCTTGCGCTGAACATATATGGCGATTTGGTAACCGATAGCCAAACAGAAAAAGATTTGAAACTGGTCTATGACACCGTCCGGGACATTACCTCTAACTTTACCTTTACAAGTCAAGATCCATCCGGACGCACCCTGACTTGGGCAAAAAACACCACCCGTAACCAGTCCAACGGATTCTACTCCCGGATGAACGGCTCCAGTAAAGGTAATGCCGCAGCAAACGACGGCAAAGGAGATGGTTCGGGCTTTAACGTAACCTATACCAACGGCAAAGATGCAACTTATACCATGAACTATGGCCCCTCTGTTCTGTCGATTCAAAAGGTAAACGACGTGTACAAGTGTCTGGACTTTGCCCCCGGAAAGCAGTGGGTGCAAGTCACTGTGGTGGATTCAGAGTATCCCGACCTTGTGGGTAACCGACAATTGCGACTGCTCCCCAAAGCGTACCTGAATGCCGGCGGAATCATCAGCGTCAAGGTAAATGCTGAAACCCAAACAGACGCAAAAGGAAAACAAAAGGTTGTATATACCAACGATGTCACCATGAACGAAAGCGCAACCGCCGAAAAATCTGCCGTAACAACGAATAAATTCAATCACGCCTTTGGTGTGGTCTACGCCATCACAGAGCGAACTCGCTTGCTTGGCGATGAGTATGACAATCAGTATTTGGCTTCTAGCATTTATGCAGATCAAACGAATTTTGCCACTTATGGCGGTTTCCTCTTAGAGAATGGAACGCAAGCATCGAAAGATGCGGATTATACCGTTACCGTCAACAGCAGCGTAGGACTGAATGATGATGGCGAGATGTATAAGCAGTACTTTAATTATGATACAACCAATGAATCCAGCGAAGGTAGAACTATGGTGCGTGTATATCGTGCGAAATACACCAATGGTGCTTCTGTGGAACTTTCAAAGGGCGAAGAGATTGACCTGACCGATGCAACCAACAAAGCAAAGTGGGAGGGGGAAACCCCATTCACCGGAGAGGATACCGGATACTATTATCTGGAGTATTATTGGCGACTCAACGATGCACGGTATCTGACGGACATGAAGCTTGTCTACATCAGCGAGACCTCTTACAACATAGAAGCCGTCACCGGCATCCTGGACGAAAAGCACCAGGTAAACGACACCGCCAGTGAAAAGGTGGTTGTGGATCAATATATTTCCCAGGATTCCTCCGTTCTGGAAAACAGTGCTGCTGTCAATGCCCTTTACCCCTCTAGTAATGATGCATATACCGCTGATACCGCAGAGGAATATTATAACAAATTGACAGATGCATACGATTATAATAGTGTGGCGAAGTTCAACGATGGCGAGACCTATTATATCAAGTCCAATTACATCAACACAACCTCTTCCGAATCCATTGTGGGTTGGAAAGTTGCGGATAATTACCAATTGACCACCTTAATTATTGAGGCGAGAGATTCTGAGACCAACGAGTGGACAGAAATGGCACGAGTGAAACAGGCGGATCTGCAAACCCAGAACAAGTTCAACTTTGATGATGCGCAGTATGAATACAACTTTAAACGCTATAACATCACCCAGGATGCAGAAACAAAGCTGTTCACCGTCACCGAGTCATCCGAAACCATTACTTTTAAGGTAATTTCTTATCAGGTTGCAGGTGCAGACAACACATATAAACAACAGTATATCAAGTTTGCCTTTAACAGCGATGAAACCACTTCTATCTCGGATATTGAAGACGACTTGCGTGTTACGATTCTGGTGCGTAAGGTGGAGGCAGACATTGCCGGGGAAAAGACCGTGCTTCTGGAGTCCGAGGATTCCCCGGATGACTGGACAGAAGATACAGCATATAATCCCACAGATTCCACCGCCACGGTAAAATCTCTCCGACTGGGCGAAGCAGAAAAATCCGTGGATGATACCAACATCACAGAAGATACTGACCGCAAGGCAGTAATTGAGGGAGATATCCTTACGTATCGGGTTCGCTTGCAAAATATCGGCGTATATGAGGATGTTGCCGTTGCGGTAAAGGACACCGTACCGGAGAATTGCACCCTTGTGGATGACTCTATGCGGATTTATCGACAATACAAAGATTTCACCGGTGGTACTGTAATCTATGGCAATCTGGAACGAGAGGATCAAAACGAGTCGGAGGGCTATTCGACCTCTATCGGGGAAGATGGCACGCTCTGTTGGAACTTACCGAAAATGGATCCCACGTATGATTACTACGTGGAGTTCCGAGTGAAAGTCGGAGACATTGGTGCATCCAATCTGAAAGAAATTCTGGAAAACACAGCCGTCTGGGATGCCCGGTATGAAACCGGCGGAGCGCCAAGTGCAACTCAGGTGAATGTATCCGATGACTTTACAAGTTACACGATGTCAGTTGTCAATGACGATTCCATCGGATCGGGCAATAGTGACGTTCCGATCACGAAGATTGCGGATGATTTTGCAGATGGCTTTGATGCATCGAATTATGGAATTCTGACAAAGAAGAATGCAGACGGTACAATATCCGGAAGATGGCTGATTCCGATTTCTAAGGATGTCCAATATATTTCTGTTGAAAGTGGTATAACGGAAGCTTATAACATTTATAAAATATCCGATACCGATGAGGAGATTCTGAAAAAAGTCAACGCAATGACAGAAGAGGAAGTTGCAGATGCTTATCAGGCGACAGAGATCTTAACCAGTGATGACTTGACGCTAAAAGAGAGCGCAAGCCTTACTTTGTTCTGGAACGGATCGGTCAGTGCGGAACTGGACAAGGACAGTGCCCTGACAAACAAAGGAACCATACAGTTCAAAGTAAATGATGTCGAAAATTCCGTCAGCACCTTTGATGTGAAAAAGCAAAGCAACACCGTAGAAACTGATGTAATCTGGCTTTATCTGGACGTTCAGAAAGAGATCGCTTTGGATGATGCAGAACAATCTTTCTTGGTACAGATTGACTATTATCCAAAGGATGCAACAGAGGCGACAGAGACATTCTACACCAGAATCAATTGCACCGATGCGGTTACCGATGCTTCCGGCACAACAACCGGATACCTTGGAGATCAGTTGTTGCAATGCGGAAAGCGTGGCACTTACGTGATTACGGAACTTACCGATTGGTCGGATACCGATTACTCCTTTGGTTCTGCAACATGGCAAGAAAACGCCGATGCAACAAAAACAAGCGTAACCGGAAACCAAGTTACCCTGACCCTCCCGGAAACAACGAGTACAAAAACAGGGGCAATTCTAACAGCAGTTGGAACAGATCCATTGACTTATGCCCCGATTGTGACATTCCGGAATAATAAATCCATTTATGCCTTTCTCTCCAGTCAGGCGTATGCGGAAAATAACTTCAGCCTCCCAGCAGTATCCGGAGGTGATGCATCATGAGAAAAAAGTACTGGAAATACGTCGCTTTTATTGGCTCTGTGCTGATTCTCTCCGGTGCAGTTTGCGTTGGCGTCCTTGCGGCAACCGGGTTGTTTCAAAGCGTTAGCAACACCTTTCACCCGGCAGAAATTGAAATCGCTGTCATCGAGGATGGGAATACTACGGAGACAGAGACTTTTGAGAAAACGCTGGAGTGGACACTTTCCGGAGACAGCTACACCGCCAACAAAAAAGTGACCGTGAAAAATCGCTCTCCCAGTGAAGATGGGAACTATGCCGATGCATATCTCCGGGTCACCCTGATTCCACGATGGAGTCAGACCCTAAGCATTCAAGGAACGTCCGTAGAAACAGACGTAACAAACGTCATGGAACTGAAAGATTTTGGAACGCTGAAAGAAATCACCATTTCAGAAAACAAGTTTCAGATGGGCGATGTAGTTTTCTACTTGAATGCGGATTGGTCAGAAAGTTGGTTCTTTAATGAGCAAGATGGATACTTTTATTATAGGTACATCGTCCCGCCGGGGGAGGAAACAAAACCACTTCTGGATCATGTGGAGATTGCAAAGGATGCCTTTGACAAAATCGACGATGGAGTACAATTAAAGATAGATGTATTAGCAGATGGCATTCAGACAGTAGGTGGCGCAGTGGAGTACCGTTGGAGTAGCGTTGAACCTACAACCACAGAAATCAGCAACAAAACCGTAAACTGCCTGAAAGAAAAAGCAACAACGACGACAACAACAGCAACAACAACGACAGAAACAGGAGGCAACGAGGATGGATAAAAAAGAAAAAGAACCGATAGGCTATCGCATTTTCTCTGTGATACAGACGATTTTGGTGTATGGATTGGCAATTGGGATTGTGGTTAGTGCAATTCTTTATGTAACAAGTCAGAATCCGGACAAATCCATCTTTGGCTATCGGAACTATAATGTGGTAACGCAATCAATGACTCCTACCTATGACGCAGGGGACATGGTGATTGTAAAGTGCGTGGGCATTGACGAAATTCAGGTAGGAGATGTCGTAACCTTTCATCCCTCCTCCGATTCCGATGTCTGCCTGACCCACAGAGTAACAGAAATCACCACAGACTTTCAGGGAACAGGGGAAACCTGTATCAAAACAAAAGGGGATGCCAACGACACCGAGGACAGCTTCTGGGTAGATGATACCCGAATCGTGGGAACGGTACAGTTTTGCATTCCGAGACTTGGCTATCTGGTGCGGTTTGTGCAACTCAGATGGTATTATGTAATTCCGCTTGTCATTATGCTGTTTTTGATGGTAAAGCTTCTGCGGATTTATTTCGCAGGAGAACCGGAGAAATCCGATCCATCCGTAGAAACCGCATAATACAAATATAAGACATTTTTGTCAAATCGAAAGGGGAAATTTCTATGAAACATTCTGTAACAAAAAGCAAGAAGTCGAAACGGCAAAGACGGACACTGATCGCAGCCTTGGTGCTGGCAGTGATTATCGTAATGGGTGGTACTTTTGCATGGCTGACCTCGAAAGATCAGGTAACCAATAAGCTGAGTGCCTCGAACACCTATGATGTAACCATCACCGAGAACTACACGCCACCGGAAAACTGGATTCCGGGACAGTCCGTAACAAAACAAGTTGGCGTACTGAACGCAGGAAACGTGGATGCCTTGGTTCGCCTGACGCTGGATCACAAGCTTGTGCTGTATACAGAGGGAACGGCAGCTTTGGGCGAAAGCAGTAAGATTCCTGATGGTGCAATCACATGCGATGCTAAAGAGGCAAAAGCACTGCGTGCCGGTGGTAAGCTGGTAACAGTTGGTGATGATGGTAAAGTTACAGAAAAAAATATCGACACAGCAAATTATGAAAGCACCACAGGCTGGAACATCTTCGCTCGCTATGAGTTGATTACGGGAAGTGGCAGTGCAATTGCAACTCAGGTGACCTATGCCGGTTACTATTACGATGGGTCAAAGTATTATCCTATGGCAGCCGGTTACACTCCCACAACCAATGCTCCGCTATTCAAGACAAAAGTTGCCGCAACAGGAAACCCGTATTCTGCAAAGAAAGTGGATTACTCGAAAGCAACTGTTGATGAAACCACTCCCTACATTCAGGTAACTTTTGAAAACACAAATGATACGATTACCACAGATGATATCGTCATCAATATTTACCTGAACAAGACCGAACTTGCTAATTGGACGTATTTTGCAAATACAGATGCTACCAAAGACGGCACGTTCTATTACAATTATATTCTGACTTCTGGTGGAACTTCCGGTAATCTGATTACTTCTGTAGAACTGGACAAGAGTGTTTCTGCGGATAGCTATGTTTACTTCGATTATGATCTGAACATCACTGCAGAAAGCGTACAGGCTACAGCAGATGATGCAAAGATTACTGCCGCAAACGAGACATGGGCTGCGGATGGCGTGAAAGCAACTCTTGGTACAGATAACGCAGTTTCTTGGGCAGTATTGACAGAAGAACCAACTAAAGAAACCACGGATACAGAAGAGCCAGCATAAAAATAGTAGCAAATCATAATGCAGGCAATGTACGCACGGGGATTTTTTGCTCCGTGCGTGTGCCTGTTTGATCTGGGAGGAATCATGGATGAACGTACGAAACATCGGAAAATCCTCCATGAGGTTGATCGTTGCAGCCTTATGCAGCACGGCACTTTTGTTTCATCCCGGAATTTCTGCAACAGCAGAGGTTGTTTTACCGGATGGTGCAGTGCAAGGACTGCCGGAATCCATGGTAGTTGTAGACGAAAACGGCTCATCGGTAAATAGCCAATCCGGTGCATACTTTTTTCAAGTCGAAGATATGGAGCCGGGGGTTATTTATCATAAGACCATTCAACTAATGAATCTGCGAGAAGATGTGAGTTATCATATCTATTTCTACATGGAACCTTTGGATGCTTCCGGGGAGATCAATCTTACGGATGAGTGTACCGCAACGCTGACACTGGATGGGGAACAACTGTATCAAGGAGATGTCGGCGGAAAAAATACTGTATCCGATACACCCTTGGATCTGGGAGAATATGAACCGGGAGAAAATCGTGTCATGACCTGTGCGGTTGTCTGGGATCAGATTGATGCAGATCGCTATATTGATAACGGAATTCGTGTAGTCGGAAAAGACGGCGAAGAAGTCATTCAAGAGCCATCCGGAACAACCACAATTACCGGTGAAGTAACCTTTCAATGGGTCTTCTATGCAGTCATTGATGAAGAATATGAAGCACCGCAGACAGGACTTATGGCAGTAAAAAGCTGGGTCTGGATTTTGTTGTTGGCAGTATTAGGGGTTTCGGTGATTCTCCTGTGTATTCTGATTTTTTTCAAGCGTAGAGCGGAAAAGAAAGAAGAGAGGTGACGGTACATGGAGCAAGCACAAACACAAAAAACACACACAAAGAAAAAGACGGTTCTGCTTGTTCTGGTGTTATCACTGATTCTGGGATTGTTGTTTAGTGGTATCGTACTGGCGTTTTATCTACACACAGATCGTGTTACCAACAAAAGCAGTGCCTCTAGTATGTCGATTCAGCTTCTGGAACCATCCTGGACAGATGGCGGAGGAGAAACTCTTGCAAAAAAGCTACAGCCGGGAATGACAATTCCAAAAGATCCTTATGTTGTAAACAAGTCCAAAGCCGGTGTCTATGTGCGAATGCGACTCAATCTGACGGATGCAGACGACAAAGCCATTACCGGAACACGGTATGACGCAATTGTTTCTGCCCTTTTCTATGGAACAGAAAACACAGCAGCTTTTCATGAAAATGGAAGCTATCAAAATCCGGCTTTTCAGTATTACGAAGGGTACTTTTACTGGATTGAATCAACGGACAACTGTCGGATTCTGATGCCGGACGACCAAACAGATCGCCTTTTTACGCAGCTACAAGTGCCGATTCTTTCTGACGAATATGATGAATATTTTGATTCGGATTTCAATATCAACGTAGAGGCGGAGGCAATCCCTGCTACAGAAATTACAGGAGATGCAACAGTAGAAGCAGTGGAAGCGAAGTTTGCGGAAAATCAGGAGTCAACCCAATGAAAAAACGGATTCGAAATGGAATGCTTCTCTTGTTAGTACTTTTGATTCTGGGAATTCTGGGCTATCTTCTTGTGACGCTTGGAATCCCACGGTATCAGGAGGAACAAGCCTTTGCAGCACAGTCCGATCTTTACGAGAAAATCCGACCCTCCAAACAGATTGCACTGGCAGAAACGCAGACCGAGCCTACAGAATCGACAGAGGGGACTGCAACCGCTCAGGATTATCTGGTAGAATGTCACGAAGTCACCGCAGAGATTCTTGCATGGATCACCATTCCGGATACAGCCATTGACTTTCCGATTGTCCAGGGGGAGGATAATTCCTATTACCTTAGCCATAACGAATATGGGGAATCGTACAGCTATGGTGTGCCTTTTCTGGACTGCCGGAATGAACCGGATTTTTCCGGATTTCAATCCATTATTTATGGGCATAACATTCGTGGAGATCGGATGTTTGCCGGGCTTTTGCACTTTCAGGATCAAGATTATTTTGACAGCCATCCTACCGGTGTTCTTGTGACAAGCCAAAAACAGTATACAATTTCGTGGATTGCTTGCTTGATCGTACCCAAAGAGGGATTTGTGTATGATGTGATCTTCCTTACCCAAGGGGAAAAGGAAACCTTTGCGGAACAACTTCAACAGCAGGCAGTGCAATATCGTGATACAGGAGTGGATTTGACCGAAAAAAATCTCATTACCTTGTCTACCTGTTCTTATGAATTTGAAGATGCAAGAACTGTTTTGGTAGGCTATCTGGAAGAAATAAATTAAGAGCCTCTTCAGGAAGTAAGCGACATCTCACGAATTTCGTGGGGTGTCGTTTTGGTGTATAGCAAAACAAAAAGCTGCAAAGCGGAGAACGCTTCACAGCTTGCAAGAAAGATTTAAGGCGACACCGCACAAAGAACATCTGGCGATTTTGCACGTCATCTGCTTG
>CAYXKI010000050.1:0-10321 GCA_964465095.1 uncultured Ruminococcus sp. | reverse complement strand
GCATTTTTGTGAAATATGACGGAAAATATGCAAGCAGATGACGTGCAAAGCCGTCAGGCGGTCTTTGTGCGGTGTTGCCCTTATTTCTATACCCACGGGATTGTTCTCATTATACACGATTTTCGTAAGAAAGTCAAGTCCTTTTCCGGGATTGTCAAAAAATACTGTTTTGTACCGCCTCTGACATTCCCTCCACATAAGCCCGGATCTGTTCCAGATCGGTTCTGGTGTCTTCATAGGCTGTCCTTGTCAAGGCGTATAAGTATTTCGAAAACGCATCATTCAGCGTCTTGATATCCTGGTGCAACGGCAGAAATCGCTCGCACATTTTGTCAAAGTACCCGGCATTTCCAAGCTGATCAAAGGCGCAGAATTGCAACTCGTTGTACAGGATTTTCAGCTTTGTTTCGAATACATGAGAGACCTGCTCAAAAAAGAAATCCTCTTTCCAATTCTCCGCAAGCCTGTTTTTCTTTTCCATGGTTTCTCGATATCGGTTGATTTCCTTGTAAATCCCATCACGATACTCTGCAATAAAATCGGACACCAAAGGCTTATCGAGAAATTTCATCACGTTTTTCATGGTTCCAAGCACCGTCGAGGATTTCAATCGCTTTACGGAAAGCCAGAATTTTCCGAGATCAATCTCTTCTCCCTGTTCTGTGTAATAATACGTATACCCTTGCTTGGGGAAGTGAATCTTCTCCCACTGTGCCAAAAGTTCTATGATATCCGGCTTCTGAGGTTCCGGCGTTGGTTTTGGTTGAAAAAGACGGGAAAACAGTCCCATGCCGCACACTCCTTTCAAATGTTGTTTTTCACATATTTTCTTTATTATACCACAGTTTCCTCGTAATTTCAATCTTTATCACACATTTTTTCACAGCGATCTATTTTTCTTTGTCACTGAATCGTAATCAGATTGTTATAATAAAGTTCTTGCATATTCGATAGTTTTTCGCTATGATATAGTATACGGCTTTTTGTCGACTTATCGGAAAATACGCAGAATAGCTCCATTTTTATGGAATTGTTTTACATTATGGCGACACCACACAAAGAACATCTGGCGATTTTATACAGTGTTGCCATTATTTACAATTACAACGGTTGTTAAAGAGGGGTGCCTGACTATGGTTTTTAGTACAATCGAGTTTTTATTTCAATTTTTACCACTTTTTCTGCTGGCATATTATATCACGCCTGCAAAATATCGGAACATTACGCTGATTCTTGGAAGCCTTGTTTTTTACGCCATTGGAAGTGGCTGGTATCTTATTTTGCTTTTGCTGTCGCTTTTTATCAACTACGGATTATCCCGTGCAATCAGTGGCAGACATGCAAGCAATGTACAATACCGGAAATACTGTTTCTGGGGTGGCATGATCTACAATTTCGGAATGCTTGTGGTGTTCAAATACACCAACTTCCTCATACAGAATCTGAACGTCCTGCTTTCCCTCTTTCACGTCACAATCCCGGAGGCGAATCTGGTTCTTCCACTGGGAATCAGCTTTTATACCTTTCAGATCACGTCTTATCTGATTGATGTGTACACAGAGAAAACACGTCCGGCAAGAAATATTCTGGATCTGGGAACCTATCTCTGCATGTTTCCCCAGCTTATTTCCGGACCCATCTGTACCTATGGAGAAATCCAGCCACAATTGCACAACCGACACATTAATGCGGAAAACCTAGAAGAGGGCTTGGAACTTTTTGTGCTGGGGCTTGGGGCAAAAACCCTGCTTGCCAACCCCATGAGTGGACTCTGGAACAATTTATCTGTCATCGGCTATGACAGCATCTCTACCCCTTACGCATGGCTTGGTGCTGTTGCGTATAGCTTTCAGATCTACTTTGATTTTTCCGGCTATTCCATGATGGCGATTGGCGTGGGAAAAATGTTGGGATTTGAACTGCCCACAAACTTTCACCTTCCCTATACCTCCGGATCGTTTTCTGAATTCTGGAGAAGATGGCACATCACACTGGGGCGGTGGTTCCGCAACTATATTTACATTCCCCTTGGAGGCAATCGAAAAGGCGAACTGAAAACCATTCGCAATATGTTAGCAGTCTGGGCATTTACAGGGCTGTGGCACGGTGCAAGCTGGAATTATGTCTTATGGGGACTGACTTTCTTTGTCCTGTTGACCCTTGAAAAAACACTCTACGGAAAAGCACTGGAACGAACCCATATTCTGAAACACCTCTACGTTATCTTCCTGATTCCTGTAACTTGGATGATTTTCGCCATTCCGGATTTGCACCAATTGGCAACCTATTTTGGACGCTTGTTCCCTTTCCTCTCCAGTCAGGTTGTACAGGCAAACACAAGAGACGTTATGGTGGCACTGGGCAGCTATTGGAAAATTCTGATTCCATGTTTCCTTTGCTGTACACCGCTTCCCTTGATGTATTATAAGAAATGCCGCAAAACCGGATTTTTCTTGGCGGTTCTTGTTGTGATCTTCATTCTCTCCATCCGGGCAATGATGACGCAAACCAACAATCCGTTCTTGTATTTCCAATTTTAAGACGGAGGTGATTATTTTGAATTATGAGCGTTATCCTTCGAATTTTGAGCGTTATTTTCAGAATACACTGGGATTTCTGAAACACTATCCCATACTCTGTGCCTTTTTCATTGGAATTCTCGTAGCAAATCTCTGGCAACTGACACAGCAGACCCAGAAAATCGAAAACACCGCCGTTTCTGCCCCGGTCACCACAACAGCAGCTACAGAAGAAGCCACCCTCCTTACCACCGTTGAAACAGAACCGCCGGTATTATATCAGACGGTTAATGCGTCTTATTTCGATGACGCTTTGTTTATCGGCGATTCCAGAACAGAGGGACTTGCCTTATACGGCACGTTGTCCAATGCAGACTATTTTACAAGCGTAGGGCTTTCCATCTATGAGGTAACCAAAAAATCTGCCGGCAATCCAAATGTCAGCGAAAGTGTAACCCTCTCTGAAAAATTGGCACAGAAGCAATACAACGCCGTTTACATTATGCTTGGACTCAACGAACTTGGCACAGGCACAACAGAAAGCTGGGCACAGACCTATTCAGATGTAGTCAGTCAGATCCGAACAGCACAACCGGAGGCAACCATCTATCTCGAAAGCATTCTGGCGGTTTCTGCCTCCCAGGACGACCCCAGTGGTACGATTAACAATGCCACAATTACCACACGAAACGCTGCCCTAGAACAACTGGCAGAGCGTCTGGATCGGGTTTACTATCTGGATGTCAATGAGGCGGTTGTCGACGCAAACGGGTGTCTGGATGAGACGCTGACCTCAGATGGAATTCACCTCCTTGGCAATTCCCTCTCAATCTGGGAAGAATATCTGATGCAGCACGTCATTGACGATACCACCACAACAACCATGGTTACAAGCACTACCAGTGCTACAACAGAAGACTAAAAACAAGTTCTAAAAAAGCGGTGTGACGAGAAATCACACCGCTTTTTTTACAATCAATGAGAAGTCTTAGCCGATTACACCGACTGCACCGCAAATCAAAACAAGGATTCCGATAACGATCCGATACCAACCAAAGGCAGTAAAGTCGTGCTTTTTGATGTAACGCATCAAAAACCGGATGACAAACATAGACACCAGAAATGCTGAAATCATACCCACAAGCAAAATTGCAGTTTCCAATCCCGTTGACGGCAAGCCGCATTTGACAAGCTTTAAAAGGCTTGCACCAAACATCACAGGAACTGCCAAGAAGAAGGTAAACTCTGCTGCTGTTGTCCGGGAAACGCCCAAAAGCAATGCCCCTACAATGGTTGCACCGGAACGAGAAGTGCCAGGGAAAATCGCTGCAATGACCTGAAATACCCCGATCCACAAAACGGTCTGGTATTTCAGGGAGGCAATACTGTTCATCTTTGGCGTTCTGCTTTTGTTCCATTTCTCAATCCAGATAAACGCCACACCAAAGAGAATCAGCATAATTGCAACTGTCCATGCATTATACAGATATTTCTGACTCCAGTCATCCAACAGCAGTCCAATGACAGCCGCCGGGAGGCAAGCGACGATTACCTTACACCACATCTGTAGGATATCTTTTTTTACCCATGCGCCAACGCCGGTTTTTCCCATTGGTTTTGGGTTGTTCTTTTTCCCAAAGGGGAACAACTGATGCCAATAAATCACCACAACCGCCAGAATTGCGCCCAATTGAATGACAACATCGAACATCTCTTTGAAATCATCTGAGGCATTTAAGGTGAGAAATTCATCCAAAAGAATCAGATGCCCGGTACTGCTTATGGGAAGCCATTCTGTAATTCCCTCCACAATTCCGAAAACAAGTGCCTTTAAGAGTTCTATCATATTCCACTACTTCCTTTCCGCAAGACGTTTGCTCTTCCTATTGTAACATAGTTTTCAGGATTCGTCAATCTTTTTTTCGAATATGGAGAGGGGGATTCAGAGCGTTGAAAATGTTCCACCGGAACATTTTCAACAATTCATATCGTCCCAAAAATAAAGCTTGCAATTTTACAAAAATCGGGGTATACTTATAGAGGGTTGAAAGAAACCCAAACATCCGATCCATTTCCTATCACCCAAACACAGAGAAGGAGATGATTTGCATGAAGAAAAAAACTTCTCACTACAAGCTTTCCAGAAAAACAATTTTTTCCTTGCTTGCAATCCTTTTGATTTTTGCTGCCCTCAGTTTCGCAATGTTGCCGTTGATCCGTCTTCTCTCTAATGAAAACGGACAGGCAATTCTTGCAGAAAAAATGCAATCTTTCGGGATTTTTGCGCCACTGCTTTTTGTACTGCTCCAAGTTATACAGGTAGTGATCGCCATTATCCCCGGTGGTCCGATTCCCATTATCGGGGGAATTTTGTTTGGAAAATGGGGCGCACTTTTCCTCTCTCTGACCGGCTTTTTCTTAGGGACTGTCTTAGTCTATTACCTGGTACAATGGATCGGACGACCTCTGGTGGATCGGTTTGTCTCAGAAAAGCACTTCAAAAAGTTTGAGTTCCTACACAACAGCAAACACCTGGAATGGCTGATTCTTGTGATCTTCCTGCTCCCCGGTCTGCCAAAAGATGTGCTGACATATCTTGTCTCCTTTGACACCAAAATCAAACCAATGCACCTCTTTCTCCTGACAACCATCGGAAGAACCCCGGCAACCATTCTCACCGTTTTTCTGGGGGACAGCCTTTTAGAGGGGAATTATACCTTGACGGTGATTCTCACCGGCATTCTGATTCTGTTGGCTGTTATCGGATACGCCATCAAGAAAAAATTAGATCATAGGCAGCACCGCAGAAAGAACATCCGATGATTCTGCACGGTGTCGCTTATTAACCAGATTCACAAAAATAGAAAGGAAACCGCCATGCAAAATCCAAGCTTACAGACTGCCCTTGCCTATCTGGAAACCCAATATACTTCTTATGCAGCACAAGGGATTACAATCACCGGCAGTCAGATGACCATTCCAAATTACGCAAATTTTGCCTATCTGAAATATCTTTTGTTTCTGGCAAATCAAGATAAAATCATCACCGATGTGGAAACAGAATACATCAACACCTGTCTCCATCAATCCATGACAACCGGGGCATTAGAACGATTTTTGCAGCAACACGCCATTACAAGTACAGGAGTTCTTGACACCCTGCTCTCCCTGCTGGCAGCACTTGTCCGTGCAGATCTTACAGATACCGCCACAGATGGAAGCGTGTCCTTGCTTTTCCTGCAAACAATGGAGCAACTTGGAACGCAATTTTCCCTGAATACTGCCGGTGACACCAATCCACAACTGCAAATTGTACAGCGTTCCATCTTACAACAGCTTACCAATTACCGTTCTGCTGCAATGCGTGGATGTAAGAATCCAAAAAAAGAGCACCCGGTACAGATTCCGGATTCCTTTTCTCCGGAACTTGACCCCATTCCAGCCTCAAAGGAAGCAGTTGTTGCGGAAGTAGAAGTTACCGATGCCCCAACGGAAACCTTAGACGAACTGATGGAACAACTCCATGCGCTTACCGGATTACAGGCTGTTAAGGAGGAACTGGACAGTCTGATCAATCTGTTAAAAGTACACAGTCTCCGACAAGAACGAGATTTGCCACTGCCACCGATTTCACTGCATATGGTATTCTCCGGAAATCCGGGAACAGGAAAAACCACTGTGGCACGGCTTTTGTCAAAAATCTATGCACGACTTGGGATTCTGAAAAAAGGACATCTGGTGGAAGCTGATCGTTCTACCCTTGTCAGCGGATATGTGGGACAAACCGCCATCAAAACCAAAAAAGTCATTGAACAAGCCATGGGCGGTGTGCTTTTTATTGATGAGGCTTACACGCTAACAAGCAACACCGGTGGCAATGATTTTGGCACAGAAGCGGTGAATACATTACTGAAAGAAATGGAAGATCACAGAGATGATCTGATTGTGATTGTGGCAGGATATCCGGACGAGATGGAACAATTCTTAGAGGTCAATCCAGGACTTCGCTCCAGATTCCGACAAGTGATTCTCTTTGCAGATTATACGCCGGAAGAAATGCTGCAAATTTTCGAGCATCTTTGCGAAAGCTATTGCCTGAAACTCACAGAAGAAAGTCGCACTCTGGTAAAGGACTATTTCCGGAAGCGGTGTGAAGCTGCGGACAAAAATTTCGCCAATGCCAGAGAGGTGCGTAACTTCTTTGAATTCTCCCTTACCAATCAGGCAAACCGCTTAGCACAAATCGAAGAACCGATTTCTGATGAAACCCTTCTCACTTTAATGCCGGAAGATGTGGAAAATATCGGGTAAGGCAACACCGATCAATACAACAAAAGCCCCTGCTTTCTGAAACCAGACAAAGCAGGGGCTTTTCTTAGAACTTGTTCTTATTCCTCAGAATCCGTTGTAAACTGTCGCCAGCCAAGTCCCAGAAGCACCCAGAACATGGGGGCGTGGTAAACAAGGCTGTCGTTAAACAGGGCTGCCAGACAGTATGCCAGAACCGCCAGAAGCAAGCCTGTGTGGAATGGATTCCATTGGTGCTGTTTTCCAAAGCATTTTCGGAATCCGCAGACAAAGAACAACACCAACATTCCCAGAACCATCACCAAGGATAGCACACCGGTATCCTGTACAATCTGTAAATACCAACTATGGGGCTTATTGTAAAGCACATAGCGACCGTAGATATTCAAAAGTGCAGGCAAGTCATTCTGATTCAGAGAAAAGATGGTTGTGGCTGCGCCATGACCAATCAGCCAGCAATCCTTTGAGGAAAGAATGGTATCTGCCCAGACAAAAACACGTCCGTTAAACAGCGTGTAAAGCTTTCGCAATGCCAGATTCTCTCCCACAAGAGGAACGTCCTCCAGAACGCTGCCTCCGATCCCTACAACCTGCCATTGTTCAGAAGAATGTGTCAATTCGATGGGGGTGGCATAGCCAAGGAGAACCTGTAGAGCATCCTCTGTAAACTGCACCTGACAATGTGCAAGTTCCGGCTGTGAAAAGCCATAGAGTTCCTCCTGTACAGGGGTTGCAGAAACGGTTTCTCCATTTACGGCAAACAGCAAGCTCTCCAAAGAAAGTCCACTGTCCAAAGCAGTAATGGTAAAGGTAGTATCTTCATTGGAAAAGGACACGGTATTTCCATCCAATTCCATGGAAAGAAGCTGAAAGGTATCTTCTTGTTCTACCCCTGCACAGGTGTTCCAAAGCTTTTGAGAAAAGGTATCCCCTGTTCTTGTCCAGAGAAATCCAAAGCCCCCAAAGACAATGACGGCTATAACAACTGCGGTAATCACAGCTTTTATTTTCCGGGAAATTCCGGTGTGCCAGCCCCAAAGCAAAAGGAACACAATCGTCACACCGAATCCAATCAGGATCGCATTGGAAACCTCTGTCAGAAGTAGAGTCACCGCAATACAAAGGCTTGCAACGCTTCTGACAACTCGCTGTTTTCCGGTCTTTGCCTGTACCGCAATTGCGACAATCAGCGGCAACAGCATTGCACAGAACATCCCCAGATAATCCGCATTACCAAAGGTAATACAAACTGCATCCCCCAAGGAAACCGCACCGCCCAGTCCGCTGAAAAACTGTACCAGAAAATTGTTGTAATAGCAAAGCCCTGCTTTTTCCAGAATCGCCAGAATTCCCAGCACAATAGAAAATCCGGTCAGGCAATTTTTCACATACTCCAACACTTCCTCCCGATCCATCCAATACCAGGCTGCTGCAAAGAGGATTCCATAGCCTACCAATGCCAGATAGCCCTCGTAAAGCATGTAGATTCCAAGCCAGGTTTCGGAGGTGTACTTGGAAAAAAGAGAGGAGAGAAGTCCCAGAAGCAAATAGCCTACAAGAAAAAGTGCCATCGCAATTGTACAGCGACAAATGGGAAGTTCTCGTTTTGGTCGCATTGTTGCACGTTCGTACAAAAACCACAGAACGCAAGCAGCAGCAATTGCAAGCACGCCCCATTCCCGACAAAGCTGTTCAAAATCACTGACTGAAGTGGAACCGAGAAAATAAGCATCCCGAACCGCATCAGAAACTGTGACAGGCAAGGCAATCGTAAAAAAGGGAAGCACACAAATGCAAATCATGAGAAGTTTTCCCGGCAAATCCAGTTTCCACGGGGAAACAGAAATTTTTACCGGCGTTTTGACGGAACTATTTTTCATTATAATACATCACCTTACAGTTTTTAGGCAATATCGCCTTTGGACAATATGACCTTTATTTTAATTATAATAGAAAAAGCGTAATATGTCAACAAAAAGTTCTTCCCCTATTGAAGCAAATCAACAGAGAAAGAACCTCTCAATATAAAGTTTCCTTAATCTTCCAAAGCAGTCGTTCCGTTTGTTTCGATTACAGTCTGATAGAAATAGCCGGAATCCTTAATGGTGCGTTCTTGGGTACGATAGTCCACATACACCAGACCAAATCGCTTATCATAGCCACTTGCCCACTCGAAATTATCATAAAACGACCAGTAGAAATAGCCCATCAGTGCTGTGCCATCTTCTTCACTGCGGTGCAATTCTCGCAGATAGCGTTTCATATAGTCAATTCGCTGTGGGTCATGGACTTTCCCATCCAGATGCACCCAATCATGGACAGCCATTCCATTTTCCGTAATCAGAATCGGCTTCTGATACCGTTCGTACAGGAATTTTGGTCCCCAATACAATGCCTCCGGTGTCACAGGCCAACCCATCTGGGTTCTGGGGCAACCAAGATAAGAATTCTCCGGATAGCCGTTGATGAAAGTACCAACTTTACTCTCGTAAATATTCACGCCGTAAAAGTCCACTGGCTGTGCAATCTGTTCCATATCCCCCGGCAAAATCTCCGGCATTGCGTCCCCTAGCACCTGATAGGCAATTTCCGGGTACTTCCCGGTGAAAATCGGATCTGCCCAGATTGCCGCAGAAAAGATATAATCTCCTTTGCTGAGAGAAAAGCTTCTCTGCCGTGCTTTTTCCACCGAAGCTGCTGTGGTATCCTCCGGAGTATAGCATGGGGTGCAGAACGCAAACCCGATTGTGGGCTTTTGCTTTGCGTGTTCCCGAATCACCTGAACAGCTTTTCCGTGGGACAACAGGACATTGTGCACCATCCGCATCAGATCCCGATCCTGATGCTTTTCAAAGGGTGCAAAATTCCCCAAAGAATAGCCACAGCCGATGAACACTTGCGGTTCATTGATGGTCATCCAATACTTTACCCGATCTGACAACGCATCTACCACAACCTTTGCATATTCTGCAAACCAATCTGAGGATTCCCGATTCAGCCAACCACCTTTTTGGTGCAATGCCAGAGGATAATCCCAGTGAAACAAAGTAACAAACGGTTCAATGCCATTTGCAAGAAGTTCATCTACCAGATCCGAATAAAATTGCAATCCCTTTTCATTGACTTCTCCTGTCCCATTGGGAAGAATTCTTGTCCAGTTAATCGAAAACCGATAGTTGTGAATCCCCATCTTTTTCATCAACTGTACGTCTTCTTTATAACGATGATAATGGTCACAGGCAACGTTTCCGTTTTCATCATGTTCCACATGATGTCCCTCCTGTGTATAGGCATCCCAGATATTGAGACCTTTTCCATCCTCACAATATGCGCCCTCAATCTGATAGGCAGCAGATGCTGCGCCCCAGAGAAATTCTTTAGAAAATTGTTTCATAGGTTTTCCCCCTCTGTTTTGTAAAGGCGACACCACACAAAGACCGCCTGACGGCTTTGCACGTCATCTGCTTGCATCTTTTCCGTCATATTTCACAAAA
>CAYXKI010000049.1:0-10342 GCA_964465095.1 uncultured Ruminococcus sp. | reverse complement strand
AACAACAACTTCGCCTTGTTACAGTTGTGAATAAACTTTTGCATCTTGCTTTTTCAGAAAACATGGAAATAAAAAACAGATCATGTCGCCTTAAGGGGGTTCATGATCTGTTTTTGTTGTTATACTGTCGAATCTCTTTGATTCAGTGCTGTTTTAGAACATAGAATCAGAAGCGAAGCACCAGTTGCCGTCGATTTTGTAGACATAGAGCCACTCAGTATCTGTGTCATCGTCATCGCTGCCCTTGACGGTCAACTTTACTTTGACTTTATATCCCTTTGTTACTTCCACATCTGCATCGTAGGTATCATTGATATCGTCCTCTACGTCTCTGAGGTCAGAATTCTTCAGTTCTTTTTTCTTCAGGACTTTATAGGAGATTTTGACGTGGTCGCCATATTCGTCCTCAAGATAATCAAGGGTATATTCTAGAACTGCGTCTTCGTAATATTCTTCAACGCTATCATAATCGTCGTCGTCAACATAATAGTCCTCATAATACTCGTTGACAACATCGGGAAGCGCATTCTTCATTGCTTTTCCGTCTGTTTTTGAAATCGCTTTTACAAAGTTGTCAATCGGCTTCTTGTATCCGCTACCGCCAAGAGAAGCGCAGAGAACAATTATAAGGATGATTACAACAACAACGGCTGCAATTGCACTCAGTCCGATGATGGTGTTCTTGTTCTTTGTCTTGCCGACATTCTTGATGTCGTCAATAGACATAGAATCCTTTACAGAATTGAACGTCTGCTTTGCGTTTTGTGCAAAGTCCTCCGCTGCCTGAGAGAAATTGTTCCCAGTGGCGCTTGGCTCTGTACCGGGAGTTGGCTGCGCCGGATTGCCTGCATCAGTTTGCGGTGCGTCTGTTGCAGCAGCAGCTTCCGGTGTCGGTGCTTCCGGTGCCGGAGACGGTGCTTCTGCCGGATTGCTTACCGGTGTTGTGTTTTCTGTGGTAGGCTCCTGTGGGGAATTTGCGCCTTGCTGCGCTCCACAGGTAGTACAGAAAATCGCATCCTCTGCTATCTCTGCACCACATGATGTACAAAATTTTGACATACTCATTTCCTCCTTAAAAGTGACAAATCTCACGCAAACACCAAAAAAATTACATGGTGTTACTTGAATGCGAGAAACCGCATATACATATCATACAACATAATGAAAAAAATGTCAAGTCAATTTTGCGATAAAGTTTCTGTTAGGCGAATGGAAGCTTGCTACAGTTTCCAGTTTTTTCTTTTGCAGAAAAATATTTCTCTTGCGGAAATAATTATCAAAAATTCCTTGACAAATCATACAAAAAGGAGTAGAATAGTAATATATAGACGAATTTTAAAATTCGGGTTTATAAGAGTAGGAGGGAAGAAAACGATGCGACATGCAAAATGGCTTTCGCTGCTATTGCCCCTTGGGATTGCAGCAGGGAGTGCACTTTTTCTGGGAACGGGCACTGCAAGTGCGGAAGAAACTGTTCCCGTTGCGACAGCAGTACCGGTTGCAACAGGTACGACAGAAGTAGAAACGGTACAGGAGGGCTGGCTGGAAACAGAAAACGGCAGAATGTACCAGTACGAGGACGGCAGCTTTGCGGTGGGCGTGAATACCATTGATGGGGTTGCCTATCTCTTTGATTATGCCGGCGTGCAGAAAACCGGATGGCGTACGGTCAATGGCGTGCGTCAGTATTACGATCCGGACACAGGGGAACTTTGTACCGGATGGGTAGAATATGCCGATCATCGGTATTATGCCGATCCCGATTCCGGGAAGCAGACCGGGGAGATCACCTTGGATGGGGTGCGTTATTCTCTGGATGCAACTTATGGAATTCAAAAGTTGGGCTTTGTGACCCTGTCCGACAAGACGGTACATTATTATGATAACACCGGAACGGCTGCAACCGGATGGTCTACCGCAGATACCACGAATCAGCGCTATTATTTCGGCACAGATGGAGTCATGCGTACCGGATGGCAGACCATTAGTGGCAGTACCTATCATTTCACAGACAGCGGCACGGTGCAAATTGGATTCCAGACCATTGGGGGGAGTCGCTACTTCTTTGACACAAGCGGCGCAATGTACACCGGATGGAAAACTTATAATGGAAGTACCTATTATTTCGATACCGCAGGCATAATGCAAACCGGGTTCCAGACCATCGGGGACAATCGCTATTACTTTGAAACAAGCGGTACAATGCATACCGGTTGGCTTACGGTTGGAAGTTCCAAGTATTATTTCCAGAACGATGGCACTATGGTCATAGGGAAAGTGGTCACCATTGATGGGAAAAAGTGCACCTTTACCGAAAGTGGCGTGTACAAGACCATTAAGATTTGTATTGACGCAGGACATTATGGAAAGTACAACCAAAGCCCGGTCAACAGCGCATACTACGAGTCGGATATGAGTTGGAATCTGAGCATCAAGCTGAAAGCAGCCTTGGAGTCTTACGGTATTGAAGTCGTTATGACACGTACCGATAAGAACACAGACCTTGGCTTGGAGGATCGTGGAAAGGCTTCTGCCGGATGCGATTTGTTTCTGAGTTTGCATAGCAATGCCGCAAGCGTCAGCGCAGATGGTCCTATGGCGTGCTGTACCATAACCGGCGAGATGGATGTCCTTGGACAACAGCTTGCAAACACCGTTGCAACAACAATGGGTACAAGCCAGAAAGGAACGATCTGGAAGCGTGTGGGTGAAAACGGAAACTATTACGGCGTGCTTCGTGGTGCGGCAAAAGTCGGCACACCGGGCATTCTCTTAGAGCACAGCTACCATACAAACCTCCGTGCCACAAACTGGCTCTTGGTGGACAGCAACCTGCAAGCCCTTGCGGAGGCTGAGGCAAAGACCATCGCCACCTATTTTGGAATGGCGTAAGACTATACTTAAGACTATACTATTATAATATAGAACAGCATAGAAAAATGAAGAGGAAATCGGCGAAGTTTGTCGGTTTCCTCTTTTTTAGGGCAACACCGCACAAGACCCAGCGTCAGATGACGTGCAAAATCGCCAGATGTTCTTTGTGCGGTGTTGCCTTAGGAATGTCAATCAAACCATAGGATTTGCACGGTATGCTATGATATTTGTGAGAGTTGCACAAAGAAAGGGGGCGTGGTTTTGTGCATATCATAAAAATATGTGGAAAATGAAAAAAATGCTTGCAAAATACAGTAAAATAATATATACTGTTAAGAGGAGAAGTATGGTGCAGGAACGCACAAGTTTACCGGATCTTTGGGTATCCTGCGGCGCAATTGGAGATACGTGAGAGGGGGACGTTGGAAGAGCGTGCCGGGGTGATAGTACACAGAAACGGACGGCTTCTCCTGCATCATGCTGTGGGGAATCTTCCCCAATACAGCAAATTTTTTAATTCATTCACAGAAAGGAAGAATGATATTTATGAAGATGAAAAAGTTTCTTTCATCTCTCACTGCCGGTGTAATGGCGGCAACCACGGTTCTTACCAGTGCATTGGTGACCCCGGTGATGTCTTTCATGGCAAGTGCGGCAGATAGCGATGTCATCGGTTATGCCAACTTTATTGGAGCGGCAGGAGGAAATTCAAACTGGGCTAATGCAACTGCTGATGATGTAGCAATTACCGGAGATGGAACATACACTGTATCTTGGACATTAGCGGAAGGGTCAGGAACTGTTGATTTTCTGGCTGTTCAGATTGTAGCTGCTGGTGATGCAGCAACCTTTACAACAGATACATTTGAAAATCTGTCTGTAACACTGGATAGCTTTTCTATTGACGGTGAAGCAGTTACCGACACATTAGAAGATGCTGTCGTCAATGCAAAGTATTATGATTCAAATGGTGGTTATACACGTATTTACATCACTGATTCATATATCGGCACAGGTGCGGCTGTTATTTCAAAAAATACAACAGTAACAGAGAGCTTTACCGCAACCTTTACTGTAAGCGGTACTGGCAAGACAGCAGAGACTTCTGCTACTACTTCTACTGACGAAACCACCACTGCATCCCCTGACGAAACCACCACATCTGCTTCCTCCTCCAGCGAAACAGGAGAGACAACTTCCTCTGTTTCTTCTAGCAGTTCCACTGTGGAAAGCACCACTTCTGAGAGTGCAACAACCACAGCGGCTGCGGAAAGCAAGAATGTTACCCTGACAGAGGGCAGCGGTCTGACCGTTGAACCGACAAAGGGCGATGATGGCAACACCTATAACTCTGTAAACTTCACACCGTATCAGGATGGCGAACTTGCAAAGCAGGCAATTGTTCATTATACTGTAACTTCTGATGATACCACATCAACTGCAAAGTTCGGTACATGGAACAACGACTCCAGCAAGTGGATTGAGGGCGATGACCTTAAAGTTACCGTTGGTTCTGATAAGACCGTTTCTCTGGACTGCGATATTCTGAACTCTACTTCCAAAAATGGCGAAGTAAAGTGCATGATTTTCTGGCCTGGTGTAGGTGATATCAAGGACATCAGCGTTGAGTTGGTATTTGATTCTGCCGCAACCACTACAACTACCACTACAGTTTCTGCCACTACAACTTCTACTTCCAAGACAACAGCTTCTTCTACCACTTCTAAGACAACCACTACGAAGAGCGAGACAACCGCTTCTGAGACAGAAAGCTCTGCTTCTGTAGAGGAGACAACTGCTTCTTCTTCGGATGAAACAACTTCTTCCGTAAAGGAAACAGAGAAGACTTCTTCTGAGAGCGTTTCTTCTACTGCAAAGACTACCTCGACTTCTTCCAAGACAACAACTTCTACTTCTAAGACCACAACAACTACCAAGAAGACCACTGCCAAGACAACTACAACAGCAGGTAAGGTGACTACCACCACTGCTGCAACAAAGGGCAAGGGCATTGTACTCAAGGTTGATGAAGTAACTCCTGAATTCAAGGATGATGACAGAGAAGTTGATATCCCGATCACAATCAAGAATGCCGTAGCAAGCCAGGCAATTTCCATTGCAATCGACATTCCGGAAGTGACCGCAAAGATCCTGACACTGACTTATGGTGCGGATTCTTATGAGGATTCTCTGAACTTTGATAAGTCTGCATTTAACCTGAAGGGTTACGACAGCTATGCTTCTGACGGCGAACTGGATGAGTCTGTAAGCGAGATCATGCGTTATATCTATATTGCATGGACTTCTCTGAGCACTTACACTCCGGCAGACGGCGATGCAGCAGTTCTGACATTTGACGTTGCTGAGAATGCAATTGATATTGCAGAAGAGTATGGTCTGACACTTCAGACAGACGAAGATGGCAACAGCTATTATCTGTTCCCCATTGACTTTGTTCCGCTGAAGAACATCAACTGGGATCTGACCGGTACTTATTCCGATGATGATCCGTCTAACCCCTATATGATGCCTACACAGAGTTATCTGGATGCATCCGGTAATGATATTTTCAGCACCGATGTTACCACATACAGCGGTGGTGTTCGTATCTACACTGACGAGCAGCAGAAGACCACAACAACCAAGACATCTGAGGAAGAGGCTGACAAGCCGATCAACTTGGTTGCTGGTAACGTATTCGTATATCCGGAAGACACAGCTTCTGTTCCGGTTTATGTAACAAAGCAGTCCGGCGTAAATGCAAAGACTGTTGCCGTTAAGGGTATCATTAGTCTGGCACTGCCGACGGCTGACCTGGTTTATGCATACAACGAAGAAGAGGGCGATGAAGTTTACACAGATTCGAACTTTGCTTCCGGTTCTAATGCAATCTTTAACGTTTCTGACTTCAACAACAAGTACACCGGCAGTTCTTCTGATGAGACTTATCGTTGGCTGCGTTTCGCACTGACACAGACCGGTGCAGCAGTTGATCCGACAAGCAGCACGTATTCTGAAGAGAATGGCGGTATTGCAACCTTCTTCTTCGGCATTCCGACAAAGGACGTTGTAGAAGAAATTGCTACTTCTTATGGTCTGGAACTGAAGACCGGCACTTATGACGGCGAGACCGTTGAATACTATGAGTTCCCGGTTGAGTGGGCTCCGGAGGGTCAGGATGACCAGATGTCCGGCGATGTAACCGTAAAGATTGATCGTTTCCAGTATATTGATGCAGACGGCAACGACCTGTTCACAGTATCTGATACCGTAGGTCTCAAGAGTGGTTCAATCAAGGTTATCATGGGCACAAAGGAAACCACTACTACTACAAAGGCAACCACAACAACAACTACTACCACAACAACTGCGAAGACTACTACCACAACAACTGCGAAGTCCACTACGACTACAACCGCAAAGTCCACTACCACAACAACTGCGAAGTCTACTACTACAACAACCGCTAAGTCTACTACCACAACAACTGCGAAGTCTACTACCACAACCACCGCAAAGACAACTACTACAACTACCGAAAAGTCCACAACAACTACTACGACAACAACTACCACCACAACCACCACAACCACTACTACTACAACTACAACCACCACAACAACGGCATCTACTTCTTCTACTACTTCAACCTCTAGATCGAAGAACTCCAACGTAGCTGGTTCAACCACTACAACCACCGCTACTACTACTACAACAACAACAACTCCTCCTACGGTAGATCCGGTTGTAACAACAACAACTCTGACCGCAGAGACTGTTGCAGATGCAAACTTCTATCTGTCTGAGGATGACAGAGACTTTGTTCCTTCTGATCTGATTCAGGTTTACTCTATTGATGAGGATGACAACAAGGTTGATGTAACCGATAGCGTTACATTTGACTATGCAACTCCGAAGGCACTGTATGAAGCAAAGGGCGAAGCTTACACCAAGACTGCCCTGACCGCAACATACACAGATGCAGACGGTACTACTAGAACACTGGATGTAAAGCCGCTGGTTTACATTGGTGTGAAGGGTGATACAAACCTGGATGGCATTGTAGATACAAACGATGCATATCTTGCACTGGTTTACTATGCAGATAATGCTGTAGGTAATACCGCATATCTGAACAGCAAGACAGACACCAACATGGAGAAACTTGTTTACTTCCTGACGGATATTGATACCGAGGGTAAGGAAGGCAAGAATACTGACGATACTGTTATCAACACAGACGACGCTTACTATCAGTTGTATTACTATGCAAATGCAGCCGTAGGTGCATCTGTGGCTTGGGATTCCATCGTTCCTTCTCTGAAGAAACTGGAAGGCTCTTGCTGGTATGTTGGCTAAGTAATTTCGCCTAGCATAACAAAGCAATTACTGCCATAACGGCAGAAAGAAACCCGATGTGGGAGAAATCCTGCATCGGGTTTTTGTTTTCAGAAAAAAGTCTGAAATCACTTTGATTTCAGAGGAATTGACTTTATTTTATTCGAAGTCTTTGAAAAATCGAAAAAAATCCGATGCAATACTTGAAAAAATGTACAAAATAAGTTATACTAAAGGGTAAGAGAATATTGGTTCGATCACAACAATAAGGGAGGAATGCAATATGAAAACAATACAAGAAGTGCGGCAGATTCTCTGCTCCGGAACTTTGGATGGATTTCTTGGGGCACTCAGCGGCGGAAGCGATCTGGTTGACGCTTATCGACAGCGTTTGCTTGCGGCAATTGATTCCTTTGAACACTTGTTCGGCAGCGAACGGGAAATTGCGCTTTTTTCTGCGCCCGGTCGGACAGAACTTGGGGGCAATCACACGGATCATCAGCGTGGGCATGTATTGGCTGCCAGCGTGAATCTGGATGTGATTGCGGTTGTTGCAAAGCGAGAGGATCCCACGATTCAGGTGCAGTCTGAGGGCTTTCCTCTGGATGTGATATCCTTAGAGGAACTTGAGCCACAGATGCAGAAAAAGCCCAAGGCGGCAGAGTTGATTCGTGGCGTTGTGGCAAGATTTCGTCAGCTTGGTTGTGCCATTGAAACGGGATTCGATGCGTATACCACTTCTGATGTCATGCAAGGCTCAGGACTTTCTTCTTCGGCAGCTTTTGAGGTGCTGCTTGGGAACATATGCAACGCACTTTATGCAGAGCACAAATTCAGCGATGTTGAACTTGCACAAATCGGACAATATGCAGAAAATGTATATTTCCAGAAGCCCTGTGGCTTGATGGATCAGATGGCATCCTCGGTTGGTGGGGTAGTGTCCATTGACTTTTCCAAGGTTTTAGAACCGGAGGTGCATCCTGTTTCCTTTGATTTCAGCCAGACGGGCTATACGCTTTGTATTGTAGATACCGGTGGAAGTCATGCAGACCTTACCGGGGAATATGCTGCAATTCCGGAAGAAATGGGTGCAGTGGCTGCTTACTTTGGAAAAGATGTTCTGTCTGAAGTGCCGGCAGAAAAGGTGCTTCGGAATATCCCGGATCTGCGTCAAGCCTGTGGGGATCGTGCGGTATTACGGGCAATTCATTATTACCGGGAGGACAGACGGGCACAGGGCGAGTCGGATGCCTTAGAGCGAGGCGATTTTGAGACGTTCCTGCATTTGATGGAAAACTCCGGGCAATCTTCCTATTGCCTTTTGCAGAATGTTTATCCCATTACAGAACCGGAAAATCAACCGGCTTCTATTGCACTTGCCATTGGTTCTGCGGTACTTGGTGGCAGGGGAGCAATCCGAATTCACGGTGGTGGCTTTGGTGGAACAATTCAGGCGTTTCTGCCAACGGTACTTTATCTCTCTTTCCAAGAGGCAATGGAGGAAGTGCTTGGAGAGGGTTGCTGTCATAAGCTGCGAATTCGTTCGGTTGGCGGTGCTACAATTATTGAATAACGAAAGGACGTTACAAACAAATGGGCAAAATTTTAGTGACCGGTGGAGCCGGATTTATTGGAAGTCATACATGTGTTGCATTGATTCAGGCAGGGTATCAAGTTATCGTAATGGACAACCTCTGTAATTCCAAGGTGGAGTCTATTGCACGGATTGAGATGATTACAGGAAAGCATGTGCGGTTCTACCGTGCAGATATGCGTAATCCGGAAGAACTTCGTCAGATTTTTGTGGACAATAAAATTGATGCGGTAATTCACTTTGCCGGATTAAAGGCAGTTGGAGAGTCGGTACAAAAGCCTCTGGAATATTATGAGAACAATATTGGTGGCACGCTGACCCTTCTTCAGGTGATGCGAGAGTTTCAGTGCCGGAGCATGGTTTTCTCTTCCAGTGCAACTGTATATGGCGACCACAATCCGGTACCATATCGGGAGGAAATGCCGACTTCTGCGACAAACCCTTATGGCTATACCAAAGTAATGCTGGAGCAGATTCTTCACGATGCTTGCGTGGCAGATCCACAGTTTGGCGTTGTTGCATTGCGTTATTTTAACCCGATTGGTGCACATGAAAGTGGATTGCTTGGGGAAAATCCCAATGGCATCCCGAACAATCTTGTGCCTTATGTTGCACAGGTTGCACTTGGAAAATTGGATCACCTTAGTGTTTATGGTGGGGATTATGATACACCGGATGGCACAGGAGTGAGAGATTATATTCACGTAATGGATCTTGCAGTCGGACACGTGGCAGCTTTGGCATACGGTGCAAATCACAAAGGCTTTGAACCGGTAAACCTCGGAACCGGAAACGGAAGCAGCGTGTTAGAAGTTCTTCACGCTTATGAGGCAGCTTGCGGTAAAAAGTTGGCATATGAAATTGTTCCCAGAAGACCGGGAGATGTGGCAACTTCTTATGCAGATGCCAGCAAGGCAAAGGAACTCCTGGGGTGGGAGGCAACTGCGGATTTGCAGAAGATGTGTCAGGATAGCTGGAAGTTTACCGTACAGAATCCGGAGGGACTATAAATAGATGACAGGCAGATTTGGAGATGCGATTGACCATTTTCTGATTGTGATTGTTGCTGTGGCAATTGTCCTGTTGTTGGTGGTAATGCTTGGCTCTCGTCAGAGCCCTTTCCGTCAACGGCTTGGAAAGTTTCTGGTACAGAATCCTGATGGATCCGGAAAACGACAATTAGAGTTCAATCGGGAATATTATATCACAGGAGAAAGACCTATGCGAAGATCAAATCGGGGCACTGCTCCGCCGAGAACTGTGCTGGCAGTTCTGGTACAGAAGGTAGATGAACGCCGTCGTACCATGGATCCCAGCGGTACATTAAAGTTGTATAATGAGTATTATGAGTTGATTTTCAAGACAAGACGTGGAGATATTCTTCACATTGTCACAAGCAAACAGGCGTATGTGGAGACGCCCTTTCATCAGCAAGGACAGCTTACATTTCAAGGAGATCGCTTGATTCGCTTTCAATATGCCGGTGGGGAGGTAAAGGAAGAATCCGAGGCAGTTGGACGCAGAGCGTGAAAATCA
>CAYXKI010000048.1:0-10493 GCA_964465095.1 uncultured Ruminococcus sp. | reverse complement strand
GGTCTGGAACTTCTGGTTGCAGAAACAGACGGTAGCTTTGGAATTTTAGGATAAGAACAAGTTCTAGGAGAAAACAGGCGATACTGTGCAAAACTGTGCAGTATTGCCTTTGTTATTAAGGTGTCGTTTTAGGATGAGAGGGATTGGATGAAAGTGCAAACGCCATTTTGTATTCTGACAAGGCTTGAATGGATTCTATGGGGCTGTTCGCTTTTGGTGGTAACTTTGTCGTTTCTCCTGTCCGGGGGAGGGGTGCTTAGCCTGATTGCCTCTTTGATTGGAGTAACTGCCCTGATTTTTCTGGCAAAAGGACATGTGCTTGGACAGATTCTGACGGTGGTGTTCAGCGTGCTCTATGGCATGATTTCCTGGCGGTTTCACTATTATGGAGAGATGCTGACCTATCTTGGCATGACAATGCCCATTGCAGCCTGGTCGGTTTATACGTGGCTGAAACACCCTTACGCCGGGACAAAAGAGGTGGCGGTTCGTCGGCTCTCCGGTGGGAAATTTCTCTTGCTGCTTTTTGTGACACTTCTTGTGACAATTGGTGCGTTTTTTCTGTTGCGGTTCTGGAGTACCCCCAATCTTCTTGCAAGTACGCTTTCCATTGCCACAAGCTTTCTGGCAGCTTCTCTTGCACTGCTTCGCTCCCCTTATTATGCCATTGCCTATAGCTGTAACGATATTGTGCTGATTGTCCTCTGGATTCTGGCGGCGATAGATTCGGTTTCCTGTCTGCCAATGGTGTTTTGCTTTGGGATGTTTCTGTTTAATGACATTTATGGCTTTGTCAGTTGGAGACGAATGGAACGGAGACAAGCTACTGCTCCGACAGATAGCCACACAGTCCGGAGAAAATCGTAAACGCCACTTTTTGCTGGTACTCCTGAGATTCTAAGAGGGCAGCCTCTTCCGGATTGGATAAAAAGCCACATTCCACCATTACCGTGGGATTCTCGCTGAAATAGCAAAGGTACAACTCTTTTCCACAGCATTTGATTTCTCTGGTGTTGTCCGGTTGAAGCTGAGTGACAAAGGCTTTTTGCATTGCCTGTGCAAGTTGTTCGCTGGCGGAAATGTTGTCAGAGTAGAACATCTGTGCACCGGAATAATCGGGGTCTGTAAATTGATTCTGATGGATAGAGATACAAATGGCATTGTCATATTGATTGAATTTTTCCAGTCGATTGTCCATGTCGGAACTTTTCTGGTTGGCGATTCCCTCTACCCCTTGATCGTGAATGCTTTCGTCTGTTTCTCTGGTGACCTCTACCGTGAAACCTTGTATCCGCAGGAGATCTCTGAGACAGAGGAGAATCTCCAGATTGATGCCTTTTTCCGGTGTCCCATTGACAGAGACACATCCGCCGTCAATTCCTCCATGTCCGGCATCCAGTATAATGACAGGTGGGTCTTTCTTTGGTGCGACCATGGTGCTGACGGCACGTTGAATCCGTCTGCCCCCAAATGCAATTCCCACGACTGCTGCGGTTGTTACTGTGGTAATCAGCAAAAGATGCGTTCCGATCCGCTTTTTCGTCCACTGCATCAAATCCCTCCATAACATAAAGTTGTTACAACCTAAACTTGTTACAACGTATGCTACATGGAGAGAGAATATTCAAAAAGAAAGGAGTCTATCCCTTATGCCGAAACAAAAAACCATTTATCGTTGCACAGAATGCGGCTATGAAAGTGCCAAATGGAACGGGAAATGCCCCTCTTGTGGGACGTGGAACAGCTTAGAAGAGGATGTTCCCCTGCCGGTAGGCGTTGGAACGGGAAACGCCAAACGGAAACCGGTGGATTTGTCTGCACACATTCAGGAACTTGGAACGGTTGATACCACCGCAGATGTACGCTATCACACCGGAGTCGGAGAGTTGGATCGTGTTCTTGGGGGCGGTTTGGTGCGTGGTTCGATTGTGCTGCTTGGTGGAGAACCGGGCATTGGAAAAAGTACGCTTTTGCTGCAAATCTGCCAGTTTTTTGGGGAAAAGCACAAGGTGCTCTACGTCTCCGGAGAGGAATCCGCAAAACAAATCAAGCTTCGTGCCCAGCGACTTGGGGTGACAACGGATCAGTTGTATCTTCTGACGGTGACCGATGCCCAGAGTATCTGTGATACCATTGCGGTAAGCAAACCGGAGATTGTGATCATTGACTCCATTCAGACCATGCAGATGACAGAGATTTCTTCCAGCCCCGGAAGCCTGACCCAAGTGCGGGAGTGTACCAATTTGTTTATGCACACCGCAAAGCAACTGGATATCCCCATCTGGATTGTGGGACATGTCAACAAAGACGGTGCAATTGCCGGTCCAAAGGTAATGGAACATATTGTGGACACGGTGCTTTATTTTGAGGGAGAACGCAATCTGTCCTATCGTCTCCTTCGTGCAGTCAAAAACCGCTATGGCTCTACCAATGAAATCGGGGTCTTTGAGATGATGGACAAGGGCTTGCAGGAAGTACCGAACCCCTCTGCCATGCTTCTTGAGGGACGACCTCAAGGGGTTTCCGGAACATGTGTTACTTGCATGATGGAGGGTTCTCGCCCGATTCTGGTGGAAATTCAGGTGCTTGCAACCAAAAGCGGATTTTCTGCCCCAAGACGACAGACTCAGGGCTTTGATTACAGCCGTATGGTGATTCTGATTGCGGTATTGGAAAAGCATCTGGGACTGTTTTTCGGGACGTTGGATGTGTATCTCAATGTGGTAGGTGGCTTTAAACTGGATGAACCGGCAGGAGATCTTGCCGTTGCCCTTTGCCTGTATTCCTCCCTTGTAGACAAGCCCATTTCCGAGAAAACGGTGGCATTCGGGGAAGTAGGCTTAGGGGGAGAAGTGCGTGGCATCTCCCATATTCGTCTCCGTGTACTGGAGGCACAGCGGATGGGCTTTACGCGCTGTATTGTGCCGTGGCAGTGCCTCCACGAGTTAAAAGGCGGTTCCTATCAGATCCGGATTGCCGGGGTGAAAAATCTTCGTCAGGCGTTTGCGGTTCTGGAAAAGGATGCACAAACAAAATAGATAGAGAAAAGGCTGACTGATTTCGTGTCAGTCTTTTTTGTTTACAAAATATACAAGAAATCAGCCGTGAAAACCGCTAAAATAATATTATATAGCGAAATTAATAAATAATTTTGATAAGGGGCTGATTTTATGCAAAGTTGGAAACAAAAAATCACCGTGGCACTTGCCTGTGCCATTGGGCTGACAAGCATTCCGTTGGGGAGTGTTGGGGCATCTGCACAAGAGGTGCTGAAAAATACGTTGCCAAGGACAGTTGGGGAATCTGTTGCGACTTCCACCACAGAAGCCGTTGCCACTTCCACAACAGGGGTTGCCGGGCTGTCTTATAAACAAGATAGTTTTTATGATGGATATACCATTACCGGTTGCGATGAGAACCTTACGGAACTGAATATCCCGGCGGAAATTGACGGAATTGCAGTTACCACCATACGATATTCTGCTTTCGAGGGCATGACAAGTCTGGAAAAGGTGACCATTCCGGATAGCGTGATTGTGATTGGATCAGGGGCGTTTCGGGATTGTTCCAATCTCAAACAGGTCACCTTGGGAGAGAGTGTGCAATGGATCGAATATGAAGCCTTTAAGGGCTGTGAATCCTTGACTGAGATTGAGTTTCCGTGGAGTGTTCAGTTCATTTCCAATTCTGCTTTTGAAGATTGTACTTCTTTGGAAGAAGTTTATCTGCCGGATTCCGTTCAGGAGATTGGCAATGGTGTTTTCGAGAACTGTACCGCATTGTCCAAGGTGCATTTGCCGGATACGATGACCGGAATTCCAATTGGTGCATTTTCCGGTTGTACCAGTCTGGAGGATCTGGATTTTCCCGAGGATTTGGAAAGCATTGGGACTGGTGCTTTTGCGAACACCGGGTTATTGAAAAAGCACACAGAGGATTATGTGGTGTTCGGATCGGTTTTCTATGCGTATCAAGGGACAGAGAAAGCCATTACGCTGCCGGAAACGGTGCAATATCTGTCCGAAAATGCATTTCAGGTGACTCCTGTAGATGAGGATTGGTCCTCTGTGAACGTGCCTTTTGAGGAGATTACCCTTTCCGATCGGGTGGAGAAGATTAATCTGTCTCTGTTTGAGGAATGGTATAATCATCCGGCAATTGTGCATCTGGGGAAATACACCAAAACAATAGACTTCTGGTATGACGATATGGGAAATGGATACTGGGTGAAAGAAGTGGATGCACCGGAGAATAGCCTTTATCTCAGTTCCGACAACGGCATTCTATACAACAAGGACAAGACAAAGCTTCTCTATTACCCCATATGCAAGGAGGATCTGACCACCTATACCTTGCCCACAACCGTAACTTCCATTGGGGACGGTGCATTTTTCTTTTCCAGTTTAAAGGAATTGAAAGGGATGTCTCATGTCACAGAAGTCGGAGAGTTTGCCTTTGCAAATTCTGACATTGTGTTTGGGGATCTGGTACTTGGAGAGGGTCTGACGGAACTTCCCTATGAGGCATTTTGTGCTTGTCAGATTGACAGTGTTACACTGCCGGTCAGCTTGAAAACGATTCAGCAGAGAGCCTTTGGCTATTGTGAATCTCTGACGGATGTGTACTATGCCGGAACAGAGGCACAGTGGAATCAGATTGATCTGGACGAAAACGAAAACGATGCACTGCTCAGTGCCACAATGCACTATTCCTCTTCCGGGCAAACCTTTGCCACAGGGGATCTGGATGGCAACGATGTCATTGACACCAATGATGCATACTTGTGTCTTCTCGCCTATGCAAACCTCTCTGTAGGCAGCAGTTCCGGGTTGACAGAGGCACAACTTTCCGCCGCAGATGTCAACGGGGATGGTACTGTGGATGCAGACGATGCATATTATATGCTTTTGGTTTACGCCAAGAACTCTGTAGGAGAGAATGCGACAATTGCTGATGTGCTGTAAGATTGAATTAAATCTTTGTGCGGTATCGCCCTATATATAAAGAAAAATTGGCTGGTACATTTCGTATCAGCCTTTTTGTTTACAAAATGTGCAAGAAGAAAAGAGAAGTATCATGGTATAATAAAATAAATTATGGCGGAATCGACGAAATTCCGTGCAAAAAAGGAGTGGTTATTATGCAAAAATGGAAAAAAAGTATTGCACGATTGACAGCAAGTATTCTCTGCGTGGGGACAATTCCCTTTGGGGCTTTGTCGGCTTCTGCGGAGGACGTGGCAGAGGAGGAATTTCTGATTGTACGGGAGTATGCAGATACCGCCACGGAGGACAGTAGCCTTGTTTCCAGCGAGAACGCAGAGGTGCTTGGTACAGTGGGGACCTATGGTGATCTGGAATATGAGGTCATTGAGGACGGCACCCTTGCAATTACCGGTTGTACCGATGGCATCACAGAAGCAGAAATCCCCTCTGAAATTGACGGAAGAACTGTTACCATTATTGCACAACAGGCATTCTATATGCAGTCTGATCTGGAACGTGTGGTCATTCCGGACACGGTGACGGGAATCAGCTTTGGTGCATTTGCACGGTGTACCAAACTGGAGGAAATCACAATCCCGGAGTCTGTCCGCTATATCGGCAGATTGGCATTTTTTGCTACCCCTTGGCTTGCGGAACGGGAAGAAACCGGGGAGATGCTTATTGTTAACAACATTCTGGTGGATGCCATGTATGTTGCCGGGGATGTGACAATTCCGGATACGGTAACCGCAATTGCCGGCGGTGCGTTTGAGGACAACTATGATCTCACCAGCGTGACCATTCCGGAGAGCGTAACAGAAATCGGGGAATATGCCTTTTTGAACTGTACGAATCTGACAACAGTGGACGTTCCGGACAGTGTTACTTTCATGGAGGCAGGGGTGTTTGCAGGCTGTACCGGTCTGATTGACGCTACTTTGCCCGCAGGATTGACGGCAATTCCTCGCTCTACATTTAGCGGTTGTGAGGCACTGGAACAGGTGACTTTGCCGGATACGCTGACGGAAATCGAAACTTGTGCCTTTTATCAGTGCAGCAACTTTGCAGGCTTTGCATTGCCAGAGGGCTTGATTGCCATTGGGGATGGTGCATTTTATGGGTGTAACCAGTTACAGTCCGTGGTACTTCCGGATTCCCTGGAGTCCATTGGAGATAGCGTTTATATGGATTGCGAAAATCTGGAGGAGATTACGATTCCGGAAACGCTTATGGAAATCGGCGAGTGGACATTCTGGAATACGCCGTGGATGGATGCAATGGCAGAGAATGACCCACTGATTGTGGTCAATGGAATGCTGTTGGATGGATATCACTGTACCGGTGACGTGGTGATTCCCGATGGAATTACCCGGATCCTTGGTGGGGCATTTACAGAGAGCAAGGTGACAAGCATTACTGTTCCGGATAGTGTAACCCAGATTGACAAGGAAGCCTTTACAAGCTGTGCACTGTTGCGACAGATTTATATTCCGGCAAGTGTCACTTCCATTGGAAATTATGTCTATCTGTCCTCTCCCAAGCTGACAGATATCTATTTTGGTGGTACAGAGGAGGCGTGGAATGCGGCATATCCTCGCACAGAATATGGTGCAGAGGATGCAGAAATGGATGCCATTGACCCGACCCCCAATATTAACATTCATTATGAAGCCACAGAGATGGCACTCAGTGTTGGCACAGAGGGCACAGAGGGGGCGTTGTCTTACTATGTACAGGATGATGGAACCATTGCCATTACGGATTTTGATGAATCCGTTACAGAGTTAGAGATTCCCTCTACGATTGGAGGAAGAACTGTTACCGCAATTGATGCTATGGCGTTCTATAATTATACCTCGCTGACAAAGGTTGTGATTCCGGATACGGTTACAACCATTGGAAATGATGCCTTTTCCGGTTGTACTGCCCTTGCAGAAATTGAGATTCCGGAAAGCGTTGTGAATTTCGGCATTTGTTCCTTTGAAAGCACTCCATGGTTGGAAGCAAAATGGGCAGAAACGCCCCTTCTGGTGGTGAACAACATTCTGATTGACAGCTACGATGCAACAGGGAATGTTGTAATTCCGGATGGTATCGAAAAAATTGCTGCCGGTGCATTTTATGGCGATGAGGAACTGGAGTCTGTTGTCATTCCGGACAGCGTAACCGAAATTGGGGATTCTGCATTCTGTGAATCCGGACTCCAGGAAATTACCATTCCGGAAAGCGTCACAACCATCGGTGGAGAGGCATTCTGGGATACCCCGTGGCTTAGTGCAAGAAGCGAGGAAGACCCCTTGGTGGTGGTCAATGGAATTCTGGTGGATGGGGACACAGCCTCCGGAGCGGTTCTGATTCCGGAAACGGTTACGACCATCAGCGATGCTGCTTTCTATGGAAACGATCAGATTACCAGCGTGATGATCCCGGAGGGCGTGACAGAAATCGGGCAGTATGCCTTTGCGTATTGTCATAATCTGAATACGGTACTCTGTGCAGATAGCATTACAGAAATCGGAGAAGCTGCGTTTTATCGTTGTACGTCTCTTGTGGAAATTAATCTGCCATCGGAACTGACTGCGATTCCGGACTTTATGCTGATGTGTTGTAGTAGCCTTTTTGAAATCAGCGTGCCGGAGAATGTAAGTTCTATTGGCTATGCAGCTTTTGCCTATTGCGATGGACTAAGCCGGATTTCTATTCCGGCAACGGTGGCAACTTTTGGAGACTTTGCCCTTGCAAATAACCCCAATCTGACGGAGATTTATTACGGCGGTTCGGAGGACCGCTGGACAAATCAGTATACCGGTCTGGAATACAATCTTGACGAGGACGAGGAAGACCCGGACGTTGACCCGGCAAAAACGGCAGAACTCAACTACAATGCAACAGGCTTGCCGGATTTGTACACAGGGGATCTGGACAACAACAAGGAAATCAACGCAGACGATGCGTATCTTACTTTGCTGGCATATGCCAACGTTTCTGTAGGCGAGCCGGTGGGACTTGCGTTCTCTCAGCAAGAAGCAGCAGACATCAACGGAGACGGCACGATCAATGCAGAGGATGCATATTTTATCTTGCTGTACTATGCAAATGATTCTGTAGGCGAGATTGTTGATTGGAGCGATATTGTAAAGTAACATAAAAGCGACTTTTTCATAGAACAAAAAGCACCCTATCCCGAACATATCCAGAGTGATATGTGGGATAGGGTGTTTTTCTGCTTTTGGAGTTATTTTAGGTTTAGATTTTGTTCTTTGTGCGGTATCGCCCTTAGTTATCCGGCTGCGGTATTGGAGCGAATGGTTGCCTTGTGGAATACCAAAGCGTATGCCTTTGCAGCAATGGGCAGCAAAATAAACAGCAGTGGCAGGTCAATGGCAAGTTCGATGACATTCTTCGCAATCCGTGCCACAATTGCAGCACTGTACGCTTCTGCCGGGATAAATCCATAGTGCAGATTCAGCTTGGTGTTAATCAGCAAGTTGATCACCACAACGTCCAGCAGTCGTGCCACAATGGCACGGAGGAACAACGTAATGTCTTTTGCTTTCCCGGTTTTGTTGTTGGTGAACTGGATGCTGTGGACAGATGCTTTCTGATAAAGACAAATGCCGTAAATCAGTCCTTGCAGACCGCCAACCAGAACGTACAACGGGAGAAATCCTCCATCAGGGTGCACCAGATAGCCGACAATGTCGCAGGCAAACCCGGCAACCAGTCCCATACACGGTCCGAACAGCATTCCAATAATGGCAATGGCGAGAAATGCAAAATTGAGTTTTGCAAATGCCAGATCAATGGAAAACGATTCAATTACCATAGAAATTGCAACAAACATGGCGGTAACCACCAAGCTGCGAACCTTGGTAAATTCCTTTGCGGATTCGGTGAAAATAGACAAAAAGCCTTTCATGAAAAAACCTCCTCTTGCCCGATGACAATATGCATGGGCAATTACATTGGGACAACACCGCATAAACATATTTCGGTGTTACCTGTGAATTTTTGCTTCATGCATATTAGGAAGTTTTTCAGAAAGACTTTCCTAGGATATACATTCAGCGGGTGCGGAACGAACACCGCAAGGGAAATTCCCTTTTCGTCCCAGCAGCAACTCCCCATCTGCCGGACACTTAACGCATTCGCTCCTACTCTGGAAATGCAATCTATGTCTCGAATGAAGTACTTTTCATTCGTAGATGCCTTAATTTTAATCGATTACTCTGACACGGAGAACGCCATCAATCTTGCCAAGGGCTTCTGCCATGGCATCGGTAACACCGTTGATGTCAAGGATCGTGTATGCATAGTCCCCCTTGCTGGCGTTTACCATGTTCTCAATGTTTGCACCGGCTTCGCCGACTACAGTGGTAATCGAAGAAATCATGGTCGGTACATTTCTGTGGATAATGCAAACCTTGGTGTAAACCGTCTGAAGCTGTGCATTGGGCAGGTTGACGCTGTTGATGATGTCGCCCTGTTCCAGATATGCCATCAGTTCGTTTGCTGCCATACTTGCACAATTGTCCTCGCTCTCCGGGGTAGATGCACCCAGGTGGGGGGTTGCAATGATGTGCTTTGCATTACAGGTCTTTGCATTGGGGAAATCGGTGCAGTAGTATGCTACCTTGCCGCTTTCCAGTGCAGCCAGCATGTCCTCATCGTTGACAAGTTCGCCTCTTGCATAGTTCAGCACACGAACGCCATCTTTCATCTTTGCAATGGTGTCCTTGTTGATCATGCCCTTGGTGTCTGCATTATAGGGAACATGAATGGTGAGATAATCCGCAGCAGCGAAAACGTCTTCCTGTGTCTTTACAACAGTGACTGCCGGATTCAGACGAAGTGCAGCACCAACGGAGAGGAACGGGTCTGTTCCCACAACCTTCATGCCCAGTGCAACAGCAGCATTTGCCACCAGTGCACCGATTGCACCTAAGCCGATAATGCCCAGTGTCTTGCCCTGGATTTCAGGACCTGCGAACTGGCTCTTGCCTTTTTCGACTTGCTTTGCAACGGTGGTTTCGCCGTCGGTCAGAGAAGCAGACCAAGTGAGGGATTCCGGAATCTTTCTGGAGGAAATCAGAAGTCCTGTCAGAACCAGTTCCTTTACCGCATTTGCATTTGCACCGGGGGTGTTAAATACACAGATGCCGGCTTCTGCACAGCGATCCAGCGGAATGTTGTTGACACCTGCACCGGCACGGGCGATTGCTTTCAGGTTATCGCCAAAGGTAGCCTCATGAAGGGAGGCACTCCGTACCAGAATTGCATCCGGATTTTCTGCATTGTCGCAAATGGTATAGTTTGTATCAAAGCGGTCAGTACCTGCTTTGGAAATTTTATTGAGTGTCTGAATGGTGTACATGGGTCAGAAGTCCTTTCTTTGAAGTTTTGTCTCAGGCGTTGTCAGCCTCAAACTGACGCATAAAGGCAACAAGCTTTTCTACGCCTTCGATAGGCATTGCGTTATAGATCGAAGCACGCATACCGCCAACGGTA
>CAYXKI010000047.1:0-10790 GCA_964465095.1 uncultured Ruminococcus sp. | reverse complement strand
AGGGTGAGAAAAGCGATAGCTTTTCGAGGGAGAGCGAACAAGACCGCTCTCCCTTTCTAAACGCACCAGATCTCCATAACCTTGGAAATGTTCCAGTGGAACATTTCCAACGACTCTAGCAACACAAACACACCCCCAAACCAACAAAACCGCCTCCGAGAACACTCCCCGGAAGCGGTTTTTTTATATCTTTTATATCAAATAACTCAACGAACGCCAAAAAAGCCCAATTTACGCCTGATAAAACGGTGCTTTCCCCTCAATTGCTTTCTTGCCAAGAGGAGAATTGATCGGTGCAACCACGCAAGGCTTGCCAAAACGCTTTGCAACCTGTGCCGTTTCGTCTGCAATCTTCTTCGGGTCTGTTTCGCTCTGATTCAGATCCAGAACCACCAGATATGCATCTGCACCATTTGCCTTTACACCGGTGAAATATGCCTTTTCTACTGTAGACATCTGAGCATAGTGCTCTTTCAACTCCTGTACCAGATCCAACGGAACAGTTTTCAGATCCTGTAATACAAGCTGTGGCTGAATGGCAATTGCCTGTGCCTTGGGGAAAGAAAGTCCCATGGTAAAGGGGTCGATCACAATTCCGGCTGCGGTGCTCTTCGGGTCAGACAGCATGGCTGTATAATTTGCCATAGAAACCGGAACAGCCTTGCAAGGCGGTGCTGCAATCCACTTCTGCAACTCCGGCAGACTTGTAAACAGAGGCATATACTTCTCCTCGCCGTGGTTCAGCATAATAAACTCTGCCTGTGCCGTTACCTTATCCCCAGCCTTTACATTTTCCGGAAGATCCATCTTTACCGGTGCGACAAAACGTGTTGCACGCATTGCGTCAAACAATGCATTCTGTGCCTCGGCGTTCTGCTCTGCCTTGAGTCTGCCTGCTGCCATAATTACAGCAGAATTGGTAATGGTCTCTGCCCCGAACAAAGGAGTAATGTCCCGGTTGATCTTCTGTGGCTGATTGCCAGCCGACGCAGCCTTTGGCGCTGCTGCCTCCGGAGAAACGCCGGCAAGTTCTGCCATCTTCTCCCGCTGAAGCAAAATATTGGTTTCTGCCGGATTGATCACAATCCCGGAAAGATCTGCCCCCTGCTTGAATAACAGGTCGCAATACTGGGAAAACGTAATCACCATGGTTTCTGCTTCCGGATCATTTTTCCACTTCAAAAATTCCAGCCAATCGGTAAACGCCGGGAAGAATTTCTGTCCACTTGGATTGGAAACAGCCATCAGAGATGCCTGAAGCTGACGTTCTCCATTCTCATTGGGTTCTACATCATCCAAAGGGGTACGAAGGGTAATCGGCGCAATAAAAGACGCTTCCTTAATTGCATCCAACATTGCCTGTTCTCTTTCTTTGGTCTGCTGCTGCTTAAACTCTGCCATTGCGGCAACCAATTCCGGATTCTTGATTGTGGGTTTTTTCAGTTGTGCCAATTCGGTTCACCTCATCCAAAAATTTGTAACCTGCGCCGCAATGCACCGCAGTGAATATCCCTATTATAGCATACTTCATATAAAAATGCAAGAGATTTTACAAAATTTCCTGTGTGTTCCGAAATTGGATAAAGTTGGTTTCCAAGGCAACACCGCACAAGACCCAGCGTCAGATGCAAGCAGATGACGTACAAAATCGCCAGATGTTCTTTGTGCGGTGTTGCCTTTACAATACCACCCGAACCTGATACTTTTCCAACCAATAATTCATCTGCACAAAATATGCCATAATCTGCGGTCTTGTCATCAACTGCCCATACCATTGTACCGACGTTTCCTGTTCTAACAATTCCCGGATTGCATGAGGGTCTGCAAGCTGAAACAACGGAGACGCGGGGTCTTCCAGGATCTTCCCCAACATCTCAGCCACTGCCCGGAGATAACTTGGATGATGGGTTTTGGGATAGGGGCTTTTCTTCCGCCACAAGACCTTTTCCGGCAGAACATCCGAAAACGCCGTCCGCAACAGTCCTTTCTCATACCCCTGCCAATCCTTGTACGCCCAGGGTACATTATAAAGATATTGTGCAATGCGATGATCGCAAAAAGGAACACGCACCTCCAGCGAACTGTACATACTCATCCGGTCTTTCCGATCCAGCAAAGTCTGCATAAACCAATCCACATTCAGTTGCATCATCTCACGCATTCTGACAGAAAGCCCGGACTCTGAAGGGAGTTTTTCCGCAGCGTCTATGGTACGCTGATAGGCTTCTCCCACAAAAGCTTCACAGTCCAACCCCTCTCGCAATTCCGTTTTAAGAAAACTGCGTCGATAGGCGGTGCACTGCGCCCAAGGAAATCCATTTCTCCCCCGGATTTCCGGGTCACGATACCAAGGATATCCCCCAAACAATTCATCGGCACACTCTCCGGAAAGTGCCACGGTTACTTCCTTTCGGATTTCCTGACAGAATAAGAGCAAAGAACTATCCACATCTACCATTCCCGGCAAATCCCGTGCGTCCACCGCCCGGTACAACGCCTTTGCCACATCCTCCGATTCCAACACCGTCCAGTGATGCTCGCTTCCCAGAAATTCCTCCATACACCGGATATATTCCGGATCGCTGCTTGGCTGAAAATGGCTTTTCTGAAAATACTGTGCATTGTCCCGATAATCCACAGAAAAAGTATGATGGGGCTTCCCCTGTGCCCGAAGTTCCCGGCTTGCCAAAGCAGACAACAAACTGGAGTCCAGTCCCCCGGAGAGAAACGTCCCAATGGGCACGTCAGAAACCAATTGCCGCCGCACCGCATCGGTCACAAGATAACGCACATGTTCTGCGGTCTGCTGAAAGGTATCGGTGTGGGGCTTTGCCTGTAACTTCCAATAGGGATATAGACGCACCTGTTCCTCCGACACATAGCCACAATGGGCAGGTTTTACCTCCCAGATGGTACGAAACACCCCACACCCCGGTGTTCTGCCGGGTCCCATGAGAAAGAGTTCCTGCACGCCGTTCCGGTCAATTTCATGGGGAATCTCCGGATGTGCCAAGAGGGCTTTCAACTCTGAACCAAAGACAAATCCGTGGGGAATCTCCGCATAAAACAACGGCTTTACTCCCATGCGATCTCTTGCCAGAAAAAGTCGCTCTCCGGCTTCTTCCCAGATTGCAAAGGCGTAAATTCCATTGAATTGTTTCACACAATCTGCACCATATTGAATGTACGCCTGTAAGACGACCTCTGTATCGCATCGTGTCCGAAAAGAGACTCCCTCTCGTTCCAATGTCTCTCGAAGTTCCTTGGCGTTGTATAACTCTCCATTGTACACAATGGTATATCCCTCTCCCCCACGCCGAATCTCCATCGGCTGGCATCCGTTCTCCGGGTCAATGACAGAAAGTCTGGTGTGCCCAAGGGCACAACGTTCCCGGAGTAGAACCCCCTCCTGATCCGGTCCTCTCCGACAAAGGGTCTGCTGCATCGCCGTAAGAACCGCCTTTTGCTGTCGCATATCCTGCTTCCAATGTACCATTCCCACAATTCCACACATCACAATGTCCCTCCGATTTTCAAGGCAACACCGCACAAAGAACATCTAGCGATTTTGCACGGTGTCACCTTAAGATTATATCAATATATGTGAGATGGAAAACAAAAATACCGCTTTCACTCAAAGAAAATCAAGGAAAGCGGTAAATAACAAGTTCTAAGGTTCCCTCTTTGAGGGAACTGTCAGCGAAGCTGACTAAGGGAGCACTCCCTCAAGCTTCCTCCAACAACACCTGACGCAACAACACCAGATCCATTCCGTCCAGCTTCCGATCCCCGGTAAGGTCGGCTGCCTTCCAAGAAAAGCTTACCGATTCTCCCAGAAGCCACTGTTCCAGAAGAACTGCATCCGATACCGTTACAAAGCCGTCCTCGTTTAAATCCCCAAGCAAAACAGTTTCCTCCAGATAGGGCGACCAAAGCTGGGTCAGCCATGCACTGCGCTGTTCCAGAAAGTTGCGGATATAGTCCACACATTCCGTAAAATTGTCCCCATTCTTCGGACCGAATACACGATATTCCTTGCCCCCATACATATGCCATCGTGCATTGTTCATCTCTGCAGAGCCCTGTATCGCCTCTCCCATTTGTGTCACCAACGCACCGCCCTCTTGCGTCTGGTCGGTCAGCGTTTCCAGATAGGGCACAAAGTCTGCAAAATACACCTGTGCCACACGCTTGACAAATGCCTCATTCTGCATAAGCTGTCCAACCCAACTTACCCCAAGGGTCGGTCGTCCACTTCCGGAATCGTCTGTCAGATCGGTGTCATAGCCACTAATGGGAAAATATGCCGCAAACAAATTGTCAAAACGATACGTATACCCGGTCTGCCCAAGAGAATTGGTACGGCTGGTGTAGAAATTAAAATAACTCAAATCAAAATCCCATACCGGTCCACAGTGCAATTTTCCATCCCCCGTCAAATCCGAATCTTTCCAGAGATAAAAGCTTGTCTGGGTGGCGTCAATGTTCATGGTAATCTCTTGAATCAGATATGCCTTGATCAACGAGTCTACATCAATATATTCGCTGTAGTGCTTCCCCTTGCTGTTGTACCCGGTTTCCGAATAAATCGCATCCTCCAGATCTTGTACAAACTCCCGGATGTATAAAACCTGTTCCTCCGACGCATACTGTGGGCTGTCGATCTCTACTGCCTGCCCTCTGGAGGTGACAAAGCCACTGTCTGCCTTGGTTCCATAGCGATTCCAAAGCTGAAACTGAAGCAGATATCCCCCGGTGATATCCGCCGGATTGTTGGGGATATCGTAATATTTGTAACTGTTTTCCAGATACGTCTGGGCAGAATCTGCCCCCTCTACAAGCTGAGGATAGCTGTCCAGTTCCTGAGTGTTACAGTTCTCGGTCTTTTCCTCCAGATCCGTAATATTGACCCGGTTTTTCTGCACCTGTACCTTTTCAATCAACTGATACGTTCCACGATAAGAACCATCTGCATACAGATCCACAAAAACCGAATCCATCACATATTCCATCCCTGCTGCACGACTCATCTCCATGGTGACTTTGTTCCGAAGCATGGAATGATCCAGATAATTCCCCAGAAGCACCCACTTTTTTGCCTTGCCCATGTCGTAGAGATTCGCCTTTGTAGGCAGCTTGAAATTATAGGACTTCTTTTTGCTGTATCCCCAAGAGGAATTCCCGTGCCCGGTCAGCTTGTCCAACATTCCATCATACTCTACCCCACCGGATTCATCCAACATCAAAGCAGACCCGGTTTCCACCAGATCCCGGTTTGCGTCCAGCGTATCCAATCCCCCACTTCCGGTAGTGAGATAAATACACCCAAGATTGGACTGCATCACAGAAAGCGTTCCACAGTCCACCGTCCCAACTGTAAGGTGAAATTCCTCTTTGGTAGAAAGAAGATCCGTCGCCTCGCCGGATACTAGTTCTATTCCATCCAGAGCAATTGCCTCGCCGGTTTCTGTTTCATAGGTAATGGTAAGGTTGGTTCTGTCCGCCGTTGCAGGCAAAAAGAGATAGTGACAGTCCTCCCATTCACTGTACCACCAATCCACATAATCCAGATCCGTGGAAACCTGTGGCGAAAGATTGCTGACTTGCAAGGAGCGTACCGGGGTCTCTTCATAGAGAAGCGTCTGTGCCTCTGTCTCCTCTATTCCCTCTGCCACTGCCTGTAACACACCGGATTGTAACCCGATAACCAATGCCGATAAACAGCCCAGAATTGCGAATTTTATCTGTTGTCGTCTCATTTTAATCTCTTTTCTTTGGCTCTATTTCTATAATTCACAAAAAATACACAGTATTTTCTCTTGACAAAAGACCGTTCCTATGGTATACTAGAGAACGTCGAGTGCGAGGTGTAACTCAGTTTGGTAGAGTGCTTGCTTTGGGAGCAAGATGCCGCAGGTTCGAATCCTGTCACCTCGACCAACTCGTGATAAGAAGCCACAATCTGTTTTCAGATTGTGGCTTCTCCTTTTAGGCAGCACCGCACAAAGACCGAACGCTTTGCACGATGTTGCCTTATTTTCGCTTCTTTTTCCGACGCACCGAATCCCCGAAATTGCCAAGTTTTCGTCCCAGTGCGAAATACTCTCCATGGGCATATGCCATCAAGCCACACTGCTGTAGATTCAGCTTCCCCTTGCTGTCCAGGAATTTCTCCTCTACATTGACTCCGGTAATCTCCGCCTCAAATACAACATGGGTACCAAGTTCCTTGGTTGCCGTCACACGACACTCCAGATTCACCGGGCACTCTGCAATCAAGGGTGCCTGTACCGTCTGTGCCGGTTCCGGGGTCAGGTGACACATCTGAAACTTGTCTACCTCCCTACCACTGCGGACACCGCAGAAATCCGTCACCTGCATCATAGACGAAGTCGGTAAATTGATAACAAATTCTCTCTGTGCCAGAATGATCTCGTAAGAATACCGGGAAGGTCGGACAGAAATATACGTCATAGGAGGATGGGTTGCCAAGACTCCTGTCCATGCAACCGTCAATACATTGTGTTTCTCCATCGTACCACACGTCACAAGCGTCGGTGGAACCGGTGCAAGCAATACGCTTCCCTTCCAGTGCTGTTTTGCCATAACTCTGATGATTTCCTCTCTTATTCTCTATGCATGAAATAAATACTGTTGCCCATAGCGCAGACATCTGGAATCCGTCTGGTGTCCCAATTCTGTGGTACAAGCAATGGGCAGACTCTTGTTTATTGCCATCTCCTGCACTACAGTGTACAACTCTTCCAATAGTCCTGCCTTTGCAAGTTCTGTAAAATTCCCCAGCAGAATCCCACTGCACGAGGAAAACGCCCCGATCTGCTGATATTGCCGCAACATAGACTCAATCCGCAACAAAGACCCGGAAAGACTCTCCAGAAACAGAATCCGCCCGGTAAAATCCGGCTGCCATGGCGTGCCGAACAGCTTCATCGTACAGCGGATATTTCCCCCAACAATTTTCCCGGACAAAACCCTGCCACGGAGAAACCGTGTATGGAACTGAAACAGATCATTGTCTTTCCCCGACAACATCTCTCCGAAAGCGTCCCGGATCTCCGGGCTGAAGCAGAGAAACCGTGGCTGAAAATAATACACGTCAATGCCGGAAAATTGCTGCAAGGGATTCAGCAGGACAGAGAGATCGCTGTACCCGAAAAATGGCTTCCTACATCCGGAAAGTCGATCAAACTCCAGATAGGGCAAAAGCCCATTGGCAGCATCACCACCGGTAATGTCAAAAATCCCCTGAATCCGTGGGGCAAGAAACGCCTGCATCAGCGACTCTGCCCGTTCCTGCGCCGGCTGTGGCAACCCGGAGGCATCCCGATACACCGTATCATACACAACCGCATTCAGCCCAAGCCGCTGTAGTGTTTCCGTCAGCATTGCGATCTCGTCACTGCCACGTGACACCCCATCAGAACATCCTAAAATTGCAACCGTATCCCCTCTTCGTAAACAAAACGAATGTGACATAAAACGCCCTCCTTTCAATTTGTCCATAACAATATGAGCAACGAAATCTTGTATCTCTATTTTAACATATTCTGTCTATTTTGTCAACTAATTCGCCTGCATTTCGGATATCCAAGAACAATGCGAAGCAGAACAAAGTTTAACAAACAAAAAAAGCGGCTTTTCTTTCGTTTCTTCCAAAGGAGTCCCTGCTTTTTTGGTAAAAGCGTCAAAAAATAAGGTTTCCGGAAAAAAATCCTTGTGAAATTTCGGAAAAACTATTGACATCCTAATTGAGATGTGTTATTATTAATACAGAGCAAACCACGACTTGTCCGCAGCAGAAAATTCGGCTGAAAGATGACGCATTTTTGTTGTTTTTCTTGTTGTGATTTGAAAGTTGATATAGATTAAAGTTACCTTCATTTTTCGACGGTTTCTTTGTCTGTACAAATGGCAGTATACGCAACGCCTGCATAAGGCTTACGAGATTGCCTAAAATTTCGCTGGGTTTCCAGCAAAGGAGAGATTTTAGAAATGGCAGAAACAAAAGCAAATGCATGGGCTGGCTTTGTCGGCGGCGCATGGCAGACAACCATTGATGTGCGGGACTTTATCCAGAAGAACTACACTCCCTATGAGGGCGATGAAAGCTTCCTGGCAGGTCCGACTGAAGCTACCAAGACACTTTGGGGCGAAGTTATGGATCTGTTCCAGAAAGAGCGTGAAAACGGTGGCGTAATCGACATGGACACCAAGATTGTATCCAAGGTTGATTCTCACGATGCCGGCTATATTCACAAGGATCTGGAAACAATCGTAGGTCTTCAGACTGACAAGCCGCTGAAGCGTTCTCTCCAGCCCTTTGGTGGTATTCGTATGGCTGAGACCGCTTGCGAGTCTTATGGCTACAAGGTTGATCCGGAAATCAGCTATATTTTCAGAGAGTATAGAAAGACACACAACGAAGGCGTATTCGATGTATACACACCGGAGATGCGTTCTGCTCGTCATAATGCAATCATCACCGGTCTGCCGGATGCTTACGGTCGTGGTCGTATCATCGGTGACTATCGTCGTGTTGCCCTGTATGGTATTGATCGTCTGATTGAGGACAAGAATCATCAGAAGGCTGTAACAAGCGGCACAATGACAGAAGACGTAATCCGTCTCCGGGAAGAAATCGCTGAGCAGATCAAGGCTCTGAAGGCTCTGAAGAGCATGGCTGCAAAGTATGGTTATGACATTTCCGCACCGGCTACTACTGCAAAGGAAGCAATCCAGTGGACTTACTTTGCATATCTGGCTGCTGTTAAGGATCAGAACGGCGCAGCAATGAGCCTGGGTCGTACTTCCACATTCCTGGACATCTACATTCAGCGTGATCTGGACAACGGCACTCTGACTGAGGAACAGGCACAGGAGTACATCGACCACTTCATTATGAAGCTGCGTATGGTTAAGTTCGCAAGAACTCCGGAATACAACGCACTGTTCTCCGGCGACCCGCAGTGGGTAACCGAGTCTATCGGTGGTATGGGTATCGACGGAAGAACCCTGGTTACAAAGAACAGCTTCCGTTACCTGCACACCCTGGAAAATCTGGGTACTGCACCGGAGCCGAACCTGACAGTACTGTGGTCTAAGCGTCTGCCGGCAGCATTCAAGCACTACTGTGCAAAGCTGTCCATCAACACTTCTTCCTTCCAGTATGAGAACGACGATCTGATGCGTGTAACACACGGCGATGATTATGCAATTGCTTGCTGCGTATCCTCTATGCGTGTTGGTAAGGAAATGCAGTTCTTCGGCGCACGTGCAAACCTGGCAAAGTGCCTGCTGTACGCAATCAACGGCGGTCTGGATGAGAGAATCGACGCAAAGACCGGCAAGCACAATCAGGTAGGTCCGAAGTATCGTCCGGTTGTTGGCGATTATCTGGACTATGATGATGTTATGGAAAAATACATCGACATGATGCAGTGGCTGGCAAAGCTGTATGTAGATACTCTGAACTGCATCCACTATATGCACGACAAGTATTGCTATGAGGCGCTCCAGATGTCTCTCCACGACAGAGATGTTAAGCGTTACTTCGCAACCGGTATTGCCGGTATGTCTGTTGTTGCTGACTCCCTGTCTGCAATCAAGTATGCAAAGGTTAAATGTATCCGTGACGAATTCGGCGTTGTCACCGACTTTGAGGTTGAGGGCGACTTCCCGAAATATGGTAACAACGATGATCGTGTTGACACCATTGCTGTTGACATTCTGAATCGCTTCATGGATATGATCCGCAGCAACTACTGCTACAGAGGCGGCGTTCCGACCACTTCGATTCTGACCATCACCTCCAACGTTGTTTACGGTAAGAAGACCGGTAACACTCCGGATGGTCGTAAGCAGGGTCAGCCTCTTGCACCTGGTGCAAACCCGATGCACGGTCGTGACACCCACGGTGCTGCTGCTTCCATGGCTTCTGTTGCAAAGCTGCCTTGGACAAACGCACAGGATGGTATTTCCAATACCTTCACCATTATCCCGGATGCACTGGGTAAGGATTCCTCTGTATTTGCCGGCGATATTGACATTGCTTCCATCCGTGACGCAATGGAGAAAGAATAAGAGAGTTATCACAAGATAGGGACAACTTTGTTCCCTTCCCAGAAGAAAGGAGGCGCAGTGTCATGGCACAGCATGAACTCAAAGATCACGATAAATCTGATGAATTGGTAGACATGATTGAACAGCTAATGGAAAACGGCAGCGGTCATCTCACCATCTCTGAGGACGATCTCATGGGCGACGGCATGAATGTGAAAACCTATCGCAGTATGGACTGTTCCAAGGGTAACATGGCATGCTGTCAGCCGACGGAACTGATGGATGAATAAATCTCTTTCATCTGCATATCCTACTTCTGATTGATATGCAGCGTGATGCAATTTTTCAAGGAGGAGTTTATCATGGCAAACGAAAAACAAATTGAAAATCTGGTAGGTCTGCTGGACGGCTATGCTGAAAAAGGCGGTCACCACCTGAACGTAAACGTACTGAACCGTGAGACACTGCTGGATGCACAGCAGCACCCGGAGAAGTATCCGCAGTTGACCATTCGTGTCAGCGGTTACGCTGTAAACTTCATCAAGCTGACAAAAGAGCAGCAGGATGACGTTATCTCCAGAACTTTCCACGGCGCTCTCTAAGAAGATTTTCAACCTTTGGCGTAAGATCGGATAAGATTGCCCACTGGGGATGCAATTGGTCTGGGATGATTTAAGGCAACACCGCACAAAGATTGTTGTGCAGATACG
>CAYXKI010000046.1:0-10831 GCA_964465095.1 uncultured Ruminococcus sp. | reverse complement strand
TTTTAAAATTGCAGCCTCCAGTCCATTTTGTCGCAACCAGCGCAAATCAGACATCGTGCTTTTTGTACCGGGGAGCAGAATCAGATCCGGCTGTCCGAGTTCTTGTACCCGGGTTACATAACGAAGAGAGACCTCGGGAATACGGCGAAATGCGTCAAAATCTGTGAAATTCGAAATTCTGGGCAGACGAATCACAGCAATATCCAAGGCTGCGCCATCCATACAGTGACGATTTTTCAGGGTTTCAGAAAGGCTGTCCTCCTCGTCCAGATCCAGGGACACATAAGGCAGAACCCCCAATACCGGGATTCCGGTGCGCTCTTCCAACATAGCAAGCCCCGGCTCTAAAATTGACACATCGCCCCGGAACTTGTTGATAATAAAACCTTTGACCCGGCTGCGTTCTTCTTCCTCTAAAAGGGCAATCGTTCCATAAAGAGAAGCAAACACGCCACCCCGATCAATATCCCCAACCAGAAGCACCGGAGAATCTGACAGCTTTGCCATACCCATATTGACAATGTCCACCTGTTTCAGATTGATTTCTGCCGGACTTCCTGCCCCCTCCAGAACAATAATATCATTTTCTGATGCAAGAGATTGATAGGCTTTCTGAATCTCCGGAATCAGCGTTTCTTTTTTGGTGTAATAGGTTTTTGCCGACATTGTACCAAAGACTTCTCCGTTTACAATCACCTGTGAATTGCGTTCCCCGGTAGGCTTCAAAAGAATCGGATTCATCCGCACATCCGGTTCTCTTCCAGCAGCCTCTGCCTGCATCACCTGTGCCCGACCCATCTCTGCGCCATCTTTCGTAATGTAAGAATTCAGCGCCATATTCTGTGATTTAAAGGGAACGGTTCGGTAGCCGTCCTTTGAAAAAATCCGGCAAAGTCCAGCAGTCACAAAACTTTTTCCGGCAGAGGACATCGTCCCTTGGATCATGATTGATTTGGCTGACATCCGAGTTTCCTCCCCTCTAATACCTGTTCAAGACAGTACAAAAGCTTTTGATTTTCCTCATGGGTACGGATTGCGGTACGATAGAAACATGCATCCAACCCACGATAATTGTCACAATGCCGCAGTAAAATTCTATAGGGGAAAAGCCGCTTTTCCAAATCAAATTGACCCGGTGCATGAAAAAACAGAAAGTTTGCCTCAGACTCCCACACCCGAAAGCCAAGGCGTTCCAACTCACGCTGCATTATAGGACGTTCTGTTTTCAACAAAGTTTGCAACTGTTCCACATAAGCTTGTTCCTGCAAAGCCGCACAGCCTGCCGCACCGGCAAGTACACTTACAGACCATGGTTGTCCTGTAGTGCGAATTTTTTCGATCAATGTGCTATCCGACGAAAGTCCATACCCCAATCGCAGACCGGGAATTGCATATCGCTTTGTCATAGACTTTAAAATAAAAAGATTGGGATACCGCCGCAACTCACGAATCAAAGAACGTTCTTCTCCATCTGTAACAAAATCCAGAAAGCATTCATCCAACAAAACCGCCATACCAAGTTTCTGTGCAAGCTTTAAAATCTGCTTGAGTAGCTGATCCGGAATGCAAAGCCCGGTGGGATTATTGGGACTGCACAGCACAAGCAAATCGTATGTATTTTTCTGCATCTCCTGTAAAATCTCTTCTGTCAACACAAAAGGAAATTTCATCTGCCAGAACGTAGTCTGACACCCTTGCTGTTGCAACGCCTCTTCATACTCAGAAAATGTCGGAACCGGAATCAGCGCAGACTTTGGCGACAAGGCTGCAACATAGCGAAAAAGTACATCTGCCCCACCATTTCCACAGACAATTTCCTCAAGCTGTACTCCGTGATATTCTGCCAATGCCTGACGCAATTGTTGCTGCATGGGATCAGGATAATGCACAATACGCAAAATGGCAGCCTCAATGGCAGTCTGTACGCCCTTTGGTACGCCAAGAGGAGAGATGTTTGCAGAAAAATCCAGAAACTGTTCCCTTCCATGATAAATATTGCCGCCATGTGCTGCCATTTTCTCTTTTCTCCTATCTTATCAAAAAAACAATCAAACGAACACATCCGAAAAAAGCCAGAGAAAGCACTGCTGTAACCAGCATCAAGCGATTGGTACGCAAGATATCCTCCGGTACAGCCCTTCGATCTCTGTCCCCAATGGTGGGCTTTTCCACAAGTGTTCCAAAATAAATATGACTGCCGCCAAGCTGAATGTGCAATGCACCGGCTGCTGCAGACTCTGTCTGGGCGGAGTTTGGAGAGAGGTGATTTTTTCTGTCTCTCCGAAAAATCCGAAAGGCATTTTTCCCATCCAGTTTCAGAAGCTTTGCCGAAAGTACCATAAGAACGCCACAAATTCTGGAGGGCAGCCAATTCAGTGCATCGTCCAATTTTGCCGAAGCACATCCAAATTCCAGATAGCGTGCGTTCCGATAACCAACCATAGAATCCAGCGTGTTCACTGCCTTATAAAAGAAGCCCAATGGTACGCCACCCAACAGCAAATAAAATAACGGTGCTGTAACACCATCTGTCGTATTTTCTGCCACTGTTTCCACACACGCCTGAATAACTTCCTCTTCTGAGAGATGTTCCGTCTCCCTGCCTACCAGATAAGACAACCGCTTTCTTGCCAAGGGCAGATCCTTTTGTTCCAAAGCCTTGTATACCTTTTTGCTTTCTCTTGCAAGACACCGTGCTGCCAGAATCTGATATGTCCAGAACGTGTGTAACACAAACCACAGCCAGAAAGAGAGGCGATATGCCAGAAAAAGTACTCCAAAGGAAAGCAAGAAACTGAAAAGTGGCACAAAAACTGCCAGAAACACACCGGCAATCCGCTTCCCCTTTGCAGTATCTGGAAACCACCGACGCAACATTTTTTCCAGAAAAGAAATCCCACGCCCAATCCATACAACCGGATGTGGCAACCAGTGAGGATCTCCGAAAATCTGATCCAGCACAAATCCCAACAACACACTAAAAAGAATCCACACGAAGCTATCACCATTTCGCTTTTAGTATTTTTCCGATGCCAAACAAAACACGTTCAACCGTGTCTGCCCGACTTACCAGAAGCTGTCCCAATTCTCCTACAGTTTCCCGGTACGTTCGCTGCAATGCGGTCATTGGAACAAGCCCGGAACCTACTTCCTGAAGAATAATAACACAATCCTCCCACAAAGGAAGCAAAGCGGCAAGTTCCTGCTTTGGATCTTTCCCCTCCTGAATCCAGCGGAGAAACAACGCCTCTGTGTGATAGATGATTTTCTGCCCACTCCAAGGGGCAGTGGGATTCTCTGCATCCCACACCTCTTCCAAAGCAAGATGATAGGTTTCCAGTGCATAACGAAGCTTCCCCTGGGCATATCCCCCAAGAATCAACCGCAACAGAACACACCTCCAAGCAAGGCAGCAAAAAGCAGCCATGTGGTTTCTGCAACAATCAAGAAAAATCCGGCAAGATCTCCTGTCATTCCACCGAACTGCTTTTTCTGCATCTTCTGAAACCAGAAAAACACAAGCAACACAAGCTGGGTCAGCAAAAGTGCAAACCAGTGATAAAAAAAGACAAGCAAAACCTCTGTCAGAACAAACTCCAGAAGCAAAATCACAATTACATGCTTTCCGGCTGCGTTTCCAAAGGTTTTCCCTAGAGAACTTGTAGGTGCACTGGGAAACGCTGCCACAGACAAACCGCTAAGACATCTTGACAATACAAAGCCTCCAAGAAGCAAGCCAAGAATGCGACGGGATTGGGTGCTGTAAAGCTGCACATAGGCACCAAATTGGAGCAACAGCACCAATACGACCCAGAACACCGCAAAAGGACCGCAATTGGGGTCTTTTAAAATCCGCAACTTTTCCTCTCTGGTACGTCTGGAACAAAGGGCGTCTGTAGTGTCGCAAAAACCATCCAGATGAATGCCACCGGTAATTGCAACAGAAGCGACAACCCCAACCACGCCAAAAAGCGCTGCACCAATTTGCAAAAATTCACAGGCGATCCAGATAAGCCACAGCACACCACCACAAAGCAGCCCAACAAAGGGGAAAAACACAAAAGCATTCCGCAAATTTTTTTCATTCCAATTGGGGGCGTGCACCGGAAGAATGCTATACATAGAAAGTGTAATCAAAAGCGATTCAAAAAGTGATTTCATCTCATATCTTTCCTTTCCAAAAAATCGGACAGCTAGCACAAACCTCTACAACAACCTCTGCCTCTTTTGCAATTTGACAACCTATCTTCCCCATACTCTGCAAATATTGCTGCATTGCCGGGGAATCCGGTGTAAGATCCGTAAAGACCTCATTTGTCACAATTACAAGGTGCGTCATTTTCTTCTGCAATGCCGAAAAGCCACGAAGAATTTTTTCTGTAGGGTCTGTGCTGCTGCCATCTGCAGAAAATTGTTCATTGGCAGTCAGATTGCCTAAACATTCTAAAAGTGCTGTTCCACCGGGCGAAAGAGTTTCCGCTACCTTTTCCAAATCTCTTGGGGCTTCTACTGTGTGAAACCCTTTTCCGGCACGCTGTGCCCGATGCTTTTCCACTCGTGCCACACACTCTGCGTCCCAACATTCCATCGTTGCCAGATAATACAAGGGGGCATTGGCAAGGGGATTCTGGCGGTGTAATTTCATCGCACACTGTTCGGCAAAGACGGATTTTCCACTGGCTGCGCCACCGGTAACCAAAACAATCATAGCGAAAGATTCTCCTTTGTGCGAGACCGCTGATATTCTCTGCAAGTTGCAGCAAATGCCTCCGGAACGGCAGGATTGGATGGGAAATACAGATGGGGAAACCCTGCCACAATCTTTCCGACAGATTGATATGCTGTCCAGTGCTTTCCATTGGGACGCATTGCAAGAAATGCACTTCCATTTTCGCTGGAATCTGCATAATGAAACTCATGCCCTCGTATTGTTGTTCCCGTTTTTCCAAGAATAGAGTCCTCTTGAAAGGTCAGCGTCACATAACCAAACCGACAAAGATGCTCTGTAAGATAAGAGACCCCGGGCAAAAGTCCAGCCATAGGATACCTTGTTCCATCTGCGTCACAAAACGCTTCCTGCAAATAGAGAAATCCGCCACACTCTGCAAAAATCGGCATCCCTTTTTCAGCAGCAGTACAAAGGCTTGCAAGAAATTGCTGATTTCCGGAAAGTGCTTTCAGATGGAGTTCCGGATAGCCACCACAAAGATACAAACCATCCAGATCCTGTGGCAATTCCCGATCCTGAAGCGGAGAGATTGGCACAAGTTCTGCACCAAACGCCTCCAAAAACCGCAGATTTTCCGGATAGACAAAGCAAAATGCAGCATCTGACGAAACTCCAAGCCGAAACGTCCCGGTGAATTTTTTGAATTCCGGTTGCGATTCGATTTCCAACAAAGCAGCTCGATCCGAAAGAGCAAGAATTCCATCCAGATCCAAGGTTTCCAATGCGGTATTTCCCAGAATTTCCAACTTTTCAGAGAGGCTTTCCACCTCTCCTGCAAGTTCTAACCCCAAATGACGACTTTTCAGTTCCACAAGAGAAAGCTTTGGAAGATAGCCATACACCGGAAGATGCAATTCTGCCTCAATAATTTCCCGATAGTACGAATATTGTGCCTTTGACACCCCACTCAAAAGAATTCCGGCAATGTGATTGGGACGGCGAAAGGACAAAAAACCCTTGCACATTGCAGCCAGAGAACAGCCCATTCCCTTTGGGGAGAGTACCAGAAGTGTCGGGGTACACAACGCTTGAGAAACGGTATAGGTGCTTGCATCGCTTGTTGTGCCAATCCCATCGTAAAAACCCATTGCCCCCTCAATCACCACAAGATCTGCATCTGTTGCAGCGATATTGAGAAGCTGTTTCAACTGCACCGTATCAGAAAAAAAGGGGTCTGCATGGAGTCCCGGTCTGCCGGTAACTTTTTCATGATACATGGGGTCAATATAATCCGGACCGGTTTTCATGGTCTGCACCCGAAGCCCACGCTTTTTCAAGGCAACAAGCAGTGCCAACATCATGGTAGTTTTTCCGCTTCCACTAGAAACCGCAGACAAAAGCACTCTTGGAATTTGTTGTTTTCTCATAATCACTCGGTAACCAGTGCAATTGCACGACAAAGCTGCGGATCGGTCTCCGGATCTGGATTATCATAATCAACCCCGGTTTCCCCTGCTTCAACCGTTTCATCCGGTGCAATCCCGACCTTGTGATAGCACTCTCCTTTTGTGGTCTGATATGTGGCAACCGTCAAAGTCAATGCACCGCCGTCTATCATCGCCTTTGTCACCTGCATAATACCCTTTCCAAACGTATTTGTTCCCACAACTGTTGCTTTTCCAAAGTCCCGCAAAGAAGCCGTAAACAATTCCGCAGCACTTGCGGTATTTCCATTGACAAGTACCACCATCGGCAGATCGCATTCTGTTGCATCAGAAGTAACAAGGGTCTTTGTAGAACCATCCCGATACGTAGCAATGGCAATCTCTCCCTCCGGCAACAAGGGGTCTAAAATTTTCTCCAGACTCGTCACCAGTCCGCCACCATTATCCCGTACATCAAAAACAAGAGAAGTTGCCCCCTCAGCGATCAACTGATCAAAGATCGCCTGAAACTGGTCAGGGGTATTTTCATGAAACGCACTGATCCGGATATAACCCACATGATTTTCCAACATCTGTCCGCTGGCAGTAGTTACCTCCAGATACGCTCTTGTCAGAACCTGATCAAAAGTTTCTTCCTCACGGCGTATGGTTAATGTAACTGTCGTCCCTGCCTCGCCTTTTACCGCAGAAATGGCATCTGCATAGCCCATTTCTGCCACGTCTTCTCCATCTACTGCAAGAACCGTATCTCCCTCTTCCAACTGTGCCTGTTCTGCCGGAGAATCCTTTGTTACAGAAGTAATCTGCAAATATCCATCCTCATCTACCGTAACCGTCACACCAACGCCAACCATCTGTCCGGCTTCGCTTGTCTGAAAGCTACTATACTCCTCTGCGGTCAGATATTGAGAATAAGGGTCGTCCAGACTTTCTACATAACCCTTTAGTGCACCGTCTATTGCAGCATCAGTGTCCACGTCCTCATAATATCCTTCGGTCACCTGATCTGCAAGCTGCATCAGTCTCCCATACTTACTCTGGGTCGTATAGGTGCGTACCAATCCCAATCCTGTCCCAAATGCCAGAACAGCACAAAGGCAGAGAATCAACACAAAAGTAGATTTCCGCAGTTTTACAGTCTTTTCCGGCTTGCTGTTTTGTTCCGGTTGCTGCACACCGGAATCAAAAGACTCTTTTTTTTCAAAGAGCGGTATCTGTTCCATTCTATACCCATTCCTTTCGAAAAAAAGGACAGGAAGTTCTGTGCCCCTGCCCTTTTTATGCCAACATTGTCTAGGCGACACCATACAAAATCATCAGATGTTTTTTCGATGTTGCCTTTATCCCATGTACGTAAGAGGATTTACCTTTGTACCATTTACACGCAATTCAAAATGCAGATGAAATCCGGTAGAATAGCCGGTACTCCCTACATAGCCAAGCGTCTGTCCCTGACTGACAGTCTGCCCCACAGAAACGGAAACGGAGGCAAGGTGTCCATACAAGGTAGTATATGTGCCATCGTGCTGTATCATGACATAGTTTCCATAGCCACCGCCACAGCCACAGCTAGAACTCTTTGCATAGTTGTGTGTACAACTGTTGTTGACACGTACCACCGTACCACCCTTAGAAGCAACAACTGCTGCCCCGGCGTTTCCGCCTGCAATATCCACTGCACCATGAGTTGTTCCCCAGCGGCTACCATAGCCACTAGAAATCGTGTAATATCCCGGACAAGGCCAGATAAACCCTGCACCGGAGGAAACTGTAGAGGAAACGGAGGATGCAGAACTGCTTCCGGAACTGGAAGAATCTGAACTACTGGAACTGCTGGAACTACTGGAGGAACTGTTAGAACTGGAAGAATTAGAAGAACTGCTAGAATTCGAACCAGAACTGGAGTTGGAACTCGAAGAGTTACTGCTAGAATTAGAGGAACTATTCTGCTTTTTCTTTGCGGCTTCTTCCTCTGCTGCCTTCTTCGCTGCTGCTTCTGCCGCAGCCTTTTCAGCCTCTTCCTTCTTCTTGGCTTCTTCTGCTGCCTTTGCAATTGCAGCCTTGATCTCCTCTTCTTCCGCATCCAAAGCTTCGTTGTTCTCTTCCAACGTCGCAACATCACCGGTTAGCTGTTCTTTTTCCCGCTCCATCTGCTGCTTGGCTTCTTCTGTCTCAGAATAGGTATCTTGCAAGTCTTCCAGATCTGCGGTAAACTCAGCTTTCTTTTCCTGTTGCTGGGTCTGCTGTTGGGTCAGTTCTTCCTTTGTCTGCTCAAGTTTCTCTTTCTCAGCATTGCAAGTTTCCAACTCTTCTTTCAGGTTGTTTACCAACTCATTATCATGATTTGCCACACGAGACATCAACTCATATTTCGACAACAAATCATAAAAGTCTGTTGCCCCAACCAGTGCAGATGCCAGACTATCGTTTCCCTGCACATACATTGCACGAAGACGCAGTTTAAACTGTTCCAGATCAATGGCAATGTCTGCCTCCATCACAGTAATATCATCTTCCGCCTGAGAAATTGCCTCTGTCGTTTCATCAATAGAAGAATTGATTCGCTCCAGTTCCTCAGAAACAATGTCCAGATTCTGCTGCTGCAATGTAATCTTTTCCTGCAATGTTGCCTGATAGGCTTCCTGTTGTTCCAGATCATCTTTCAGAGAATCCAGTTCTGCCTGCTTGGCAGCAATTTTCTCATCATTGGACTTGCGTTCTTCCTGCAATTCTGCCAGAGTTTTTGCAGAAACCGGGATGTCCTTTACCGGAACAATATTCCCGGATAAGCCTGCAATCAGAATTGACAAGCACAAAATCGCACTTGTAAAACGCAGCCCTCTGTATTTTCTTTTCTTGCCCATGAAATCTCCTCCCATCAGACGTTCAGGTGTTTCCGCATGGAAAGCATACTACCAAATGCTCCAAAAAATGTACCACTGAGCAGATATGCCAAAGCAACCTTCCATGCAAGAGAAGAGAAGGAAATGATACTACCCATACCAATTACAGATAAAATATCCACCTGATCGGTCAACAGTCCAACCATAGAATCATAGCCGAACCATGTTACTGCCAATGCAACAGCACCAGCAAAAAATCCGGTGATCATTCCCTCTACAAAAAAGGGAATACGAATAAAGGCGTTGGTTGCACCAACATATTTCATAATCTGAATCTCTTCCCGTCGTGCAAACACACTTGCCTTTGTCGCATTGGAAACAATGACAACGGAAATTACAATCAGTGCTGCAATAATCACACCAAAAACGACGCTGACAATCCGTCTGAGTTCTGTCAGAATGTTGACAAAATCCATCGGTGCACGAATGGAATAAATGTGATCTAACGTCTCAATTTCCGAAATCGTCGTAGAAATTGTATCAATATCCGAAATCTGAATCCGGAATCCATCAATCAACGGGTTATCGTCTCCCAAAGAATCAAAGAGTACCTCATAATCTGACATACTCTCTTTCAGATCCTCAAAGGCTTGTTCCTTGGAATAAAATGTAATCTTGGAAATATTTCCAATCTGTTCCAGTTCCGATTTGAACTCCGCAATTTCCTGATCGGTGGTATCTTCATCCAGATAGATAATGACTTCGTTTTTGTCCTCCACACCACCGATCATAGAGGTCAGATTCATATAAAGCAATACAGACATTCCGACCAACAAGAGGGACACCAGCAAAACGCAAAAAGAGGCAAACGCCATCATGCGGTTTTTCCAGATGTTCTCAATGCCTTGTCCGGTCAGATATCGCAAACCACTAGGCTTCATTGATCAGAGTTCCTCCCATCACTTCATCAAAAATAATACGACCTTGTTCGATATTGATAATCCGTCCACCAAACTGTTGCACCAGAGTGTGCTCATGGGTTACCATGAGAATTGTGGTACCAATATCGTTAATGCCCTGCAAGAGTTCGACAATCTCATAGGAAAGTTCCGGGTCAATGTTTCCGGTTGGCTCATCTGCAATAATAAGCTGTGGGTCGTTTACCAGCGCACGGGCAATTGCCACACGCTGTTTTTCTCCACCGGAAAGTTCATCGGGATATGCATATGCCTTGTCCTGTAATCCAACAAGACTGATTACATAAGGAACACGCTTCCGGATATATCTGGTAGGAGAGTCGATTACACGAAGCACAAAGGCGATATTTTCGTATACGGTCATAGACGGAATCAGCCGGAAATCCTGAAAGACAAATCCAATGGTTCGTCTTAGTGCCGGAATGCGACGCCGTCTTAAATGGTTCAGATTATAGCCATTGACTGAAATCGAACCACTTGTGGGGTTAATTTCTTTCAGGATCAATTTAATCATCGTGCTTTTGCCAGCGCCGGATGCACCGACTACAAATGCAAAGTCACCATCATTAATTTTGAGATTCACATTATGCAGTGCATCTACGCCGCTGGAATATGTCACAGAGACATCCTTCAGTTCAATCATAGTTCACATACATCCTTTCGCCCGATTGCCGGGCAGTCTGTCCGGATTGGACACAAATACACCGCTGACGCACAAAGTTGTCACTCGCAGCATCAGCGGCGTACAAAATATAGGCACAAAACCTTGTGTCAACAAATGGCGTGTAAGAGTTTCTATTTACTAGGTTCAATACACGTCTTTTCTGCACATTTTACCTATAAACAAAAACTTTAAAACCGCCGGATACGCTTGATGCAGCATTGCCCAAAGCGTTA